>JBGCDY010000666.1:0-4544 GCA_045105835.1 Chitinophagales bacterium | reverse complement strand
TACAAATGCAATACCTGAAAAACGACCAAGAAGAACAGGTACCTGAAATCATCGATGCCTGGATTGTTGACCGGGACATCAAGACGCCTAGCAAAGAAACACTCGACGTTCGCGTACTCCTGACTCGAGATCAAATCAGCGAACTTCATGACGTAATGAGACAAGTGCTAGATTCTTTCGAAGAAGGCATTATCTCGCCACGCAGTTTCTTCGAAGACCTTAAGAGCGTAGCCGCAAATCTCAGCCGCGATCCGGAACAACTGCAAATCTCTACGGGCAGCAGCAATCTTGCTTCCATGGGTCTGATGCGTGAATACATCGACGACCTACCCTACCACAGTGCCACCATGAACAGCAGCGCGGATGAGTGGGAGCTCTGGAGCCCGGAACAACAAATCAACTTTGCCCACAAACTAGAAGAAAAAATCGCCTACTATCGCGCGCTTTACGAACACAGCAACCTTTGGACTACACCCGGTGGTGGTGAAGTAAATGGTAAGTACCTACTAAACTAGGGTAGTCTTGGAGACTACCCTAGTTTTCTTACACCAAAGCCCAATCGTTTTGAAAACGATTGGGCTTTTTCCATTTTTAAACTATCTTAGAGGGCAAAAGTAGAACCATAGCAACATGAAAACCTTTCCCCAAGCGATTCAAGAATTGGAAATACAATTATCTCACTCTGAGGAAATTGACAAAATACCATTGTTAAAGGAATTGGGAAAACTCTATGCGGCTGACTATCAACCGCAAAAAACATTAGATTGTGGGTATGCTTTATTGAAAATAGCAGAAAACCAAGCGGATAAGAAGTGCATCATGGAAGCCTACTTAACGATAGGCAATTCGCTACAGCACCAAAAAAAATATGAAGAAGCAGAAGCCTACCTCCAAAAAGTAGCACAGTTAAATGAGTCTGTCAAGTACAAAGACATACAGCTACACTGGCATTTGGGAATGATGAAGCTCTTGATGCAGCATAGGGATTTCGATGCCGTTCCCTACCATATCGAAAAAGCACGAAACTTGTCTGAAGAAAATGATCCACTCTCCTTATCAGCCACCTATTTTGTGTTGGGATATATGGAGATTGTCAAAGGAGAATATGAAGCAGGCTTAAAATATTATTTCAAATCCTTGCAAATATTGAAAAATGTTGTCAATCCTAATTTGCTGCAATTAAAAGTAAAAGGAACTACTCTTTTGGGAATTGTGACGAGCTATATTAATCAAGCGGTTTACTTCAATCGCAACTTGACAGAACAAAACAAGGCAATTCCTTACTTACAGCAGGTACTTACTTTGGCAGAGAAAATCCAAAGCAAACCCTTGTCAATGGGAGCATTTATTCAGATGGGGATTATTCTGAAATACAATCAAAAATACGAACAGGCGATTGACAACTACCAAAAAGCCTTGAAAATAGCAGACGAAATTTTTGATGGACAACATAGGTTGATTTGCAAAGTGAATTTGGCTAATATTTACGCCGACCAAGGCAATGCTGCATTAGCCCTCCAATACTATCACGAAGCATTGGAGGTCGCTACCAACATGAATCTTCAAAGAGTAATGATGGTCTGCAACAAAAATATTGGACATGAGTATTATAGCCATAAACAATACGAACTTGCCATTCAATACATTCAAGCTGCCATTGAAATTTCCGAAGAAATACAACATGCTGAACGTGTAGAACTCTACAAATTAATGGCTATCATTCACAAAGAACAGAACAATGCCGACCTTGTTTTTGAATACATGGAAAAACATATACGACTGAGCAAAGAGCTGTTCACCGAAGAAAAAGAAAAAAGCATCGTTGAAATGCAAACCCGCTATGAAACAGAGCAAAAAGAACAAGAAGCCATACGACTTCGAGAATTGGAGCAAGTCAAAAGCCGTTTTTTCTCTCAAATCACCCATGAATTTCGCACTCCCCTTACCTTGATTTTGGGACCATTGGAACAAATCCTCAATAGTAAAAAAAGCATTGGCAAACACGAGTTGAACAATCGCCTGTCTTTGGTCATCAGAAACGGACGGCGTTTGTCCAGCCTAGTCAATCAACTCCTCGACCTTTCCAAATTGGAGTCAGGAAAAATGAGCCTCCAAAAAAAACACGGCGATGTCATTGCCTTCATACAACTGTTGGTAGAAGCCTTTCAAATCTTTGCAGAAGAACAGCAGATTCAACTACATTTTAGCACAAAGACAACAGAGCTGAACGGCTATTTTGACCCCGACAAATTGGAGAAAATACTATACAATCTCCTCTCCAATGCGTTCAAATTTACCCCCTCCAATGGCACTATAAACATAGCTGTCAGTCAGCAATCTATTTCTACTGCCCAGAGCCTCTTGCAAATTCGCTTACAAGACACAGGCAAGGGGATTTCCTCCGAACAATTGCCCCATATTTTTGACCGCTTTTACCAAGCAGACAACAGTCCGATTCGTCAAGCAGAGGGTTCAGGTATTGGTCTATCTTTGGTCAAAGAACTGCTTGAATTGCAAAAAGGAACAATCAAAGTCGAATCAGAATTGGAGATAGGCACTACTTTTTACCTGGAACTGCCTTTGGAGTTATCAGCCAATGCACCTGTTGAAAAATTGCACAAAACAAGCCTTCAATTTTCTACTCACATTGTCACCAATCAAGCGACACAGGCCTCCAATACAAAAACAAGAAATTCCAAAAAACGCAAAAATTTAATTTTGGTCGTAGAGGACACTCCCGACATGCAAACCTACATTCACAGCATTCTAAGCCCTCACCACAAAGTCATCAGTGCCGATAACGGAGAAGTAGGCGTAGCCAAAGCATTGGAGGAAGTACCTGACTTAATCATCAGCGATGTGATGATGCCCAAAAAAGACGGCTATGCCCTTTGCAAAGAACTGAAAACGGACGAGAGAACCAACCACATTCCCATCATTTTACTGACCGCCAAAGCAGCCTTGAGCAGTCGCCTCGAAGGTTTGCAGCAAGGAGCAGATATCTACCTCTCCAAACCATTCAGCCCCGAAGAACTCCTGCTGCACATCTCCAACCACATTCAGATCAGACAACAGCTTCAAGAAAGGTACAGCAAAGTAATCCAACTTTCCAATTCCAACAAAGACGCTTCCTTGGAAAACAATTTCTTAAACAAACTCATCGAAACCATTGAAGCCCATTTGGACGACTTTCAACTCGGAGTGGAGCAATTGAGTATCTATATGCACATGAGCCGCCAACAAGTTTATCGAAAATTACACGCCCTGACCAACTATGGGCCCTCCGAATTTATTCGAATCATCCGCCTCAAAAAAGCCATGACCCTATTGGAAAACAAAACGGGCACCATTTCTGAAATTGCCTACGAGGTAGGGTTTAGCAGCCCAGGCTATTTTTCCAAGTGTTTTGTGAAGCAGTATGGAGTGTCACCCAGTAAATGGAAAAGTTGAATTGTTAAATGAATCTATATTTCTAAATTGTGTAACCCAATTTTTGACTCCTCTCCCATGTAACATCTTTACCAAAATCTGCAACATTTGAACCAGCCTTTCCCTCCAATCTTCTCTAAATTTGTCATTGTCAATCAGTAATCAAACATTCAGCATTACCTAATCATTATTCAAAATCATCTGAATTATGTTTCAAACATCAGCTCAATTCAATGGCATTCTCCCTATGTTGTATTCCAAAAAAGAATTCATTCAGCAAATAAACCACATCCTCCTCCAAAACCTCAGAAACGAATCCTTTAGCATAGCACAATTAGCCCAAGAAGTCAACCTCAGCCGAAGTCAACTACACCGACGAATGAAGGGAATCACCCAATTATCTGCAACAGATTATGTGCGACAGTTTCGATTGAGATTAGCAGCCAAATTGATTCGCAACCAACACAAATCCATCAGTCAAATAGCCTACGCAGTAGGGTTCAACAATCTTTCCTACTTTTCGAGAGCCTTCAAAAAGGAATTTGGACTAACACCTCAAGCATTTTTCAAGACGCATAACAACTAACTACATCAATAGCCGTTCCTGCCAAAATTACGGATGCAACCTCAGTGTCAAAGAATGCGACCTCAGTGTTAAAATAAAAGAGAATATTCAAATACCTTTGAATCACCACTCACCGAATAAAAATTATCCCCAAGCTCCCCATTCTATTTTAATCGTTTCAATCAAACTAATAAACATTAGAGTCATGCAAACAATCAAACAAATCACCTCCATTCTCTACTTTTTATGGGTGCTATTCAGTGGCTTACACTTCGATGCAGCAGCAAGTACTTACCCCGTCACCTCCAATGACTGTACAGACCCAGTTACTATACTCCCCCCAGACTTCCAACAAATCCAAAAAATACTGGCAAGCGATGCGGGGGAAGAGGACGAGTTTGGCATTAGTGTGTCGATTTCAGGAAACCATGCCATCGTTGGGGCATTGGGCGAAGATGAAGGTGGTGATGATGCAGGGGCAGCCTATATTTTTGCAAAAGACGAAGACGGCTCCAACAGGTGATTTGTCAAAAAGATACTGCCAGACGAT
>JBGCDY010000665.1:0-5127 GCA_045105835.1 Chitinophagales bacterium | reverse complement strand
CAAGCCATTTTTATACCCAACCCTGCCAACAACGATGCCGTTTATACGGTCTATGGTGAAAACGAAGATGGTACTTGTACAGGCGAATACTCTTTCCAAATTCAGGTCTTTCAAGAACCAGAAATTTCTGTGCAAATCCCTACAGTTTGTGTAGGTGAATCTTCTGTCTTGGAAGCCACCATCGAGGGAGGAAGTCAAGACTTTGAATATGAGTGGATTCCCACCACTGGATTGAACAACCCAAATAGTTCTTCCACTGAAATCAATATCCAAGAACCGACTACTTACACCCTAATTGTCACCGATTTGGTACAAGGTTGTGAAATACTTCAAGAAGTGCTTGTGCCAGTCAGTACTTCTTTATCACTTATACCAGAACTACAAATATGTGCAGGGGGCGAAACAATCCTTTCTATAGAAGGCATCGAAGAGGGGGCAAATATTTTTTGGACAGACGATACAGGAAGCAGTTATGAAGGCAACAATATTGAAGTCTCCCCTTCTGTTACCACAAATTATTATCCCACATCCGATGAATTTTGTTTTTCCAACGATGCTATCACAGTAGAGGTAATTGACCTTAACATTCAAATCAACGCCTCCAAAACAACTATCTGCAAAGGCGAAACTATCGAACTCACTGCAACGGGAGCAGCGAGTTTTGAATGGACTCCAGTAGAAGGTGTCAGCGACCAATCCAATGCCTTCCAAGTCGTTGCACCTGAACAAACCACAACCTACCTTGTATCAGGATACAGTGCCAATGGTTTCTGTATCGAACCTGCCGAAATCACCATTGAAGTGCTTTCCGCAGAGGTACTTTCTCCTTTGACCACACAAATCTGTGGTGAGGGTGGAACAGTACAGCTGGGAGTCAATGCGGGTGAAATGGCAACTTATGGCTGGTCTCCTGCAATCGGATTATCTGCTACCAACACTTCTATGGTTACTGCAAATCCTTCTGAAACGACCCTTTACAATCTTCAAACAACCAATGCCGAAGGTTGTGAAGAAAACTTCAATTTCTTGGTGGAAGTAAACGAACAGCCTGATATCACTATCTCTCCTTCCGAACTTGAAGTCTGTCAATTTCTCAGTCAAACTTTTACTTTGAGTGGTGGAGTAGAGTATATTTTTTCGGCAGAAGAAGGTCAAAATTTTGATATAGCATACTATACTCCAAATACCGTCAACATTACTGCAACTACCAGCCTCAACCTCACCATTGAAGGAACGGATGAAAATGGATGCAAAAACACGACACAAGCCAATATTGAAGTGACTGACCCTGTTTTAGCCATTTCACAAGGTGGTCTTATTTGTGTCGGTGAAAGCATCGAACTATTTGCAGATGGTGGCGAAGGAGCAACTTATTCTTGGACACCTGCAGGTTCTTTGAATGACCCAACTGTTGCCAATCCAATAGCAAATCCGAGTGAAGGAACGGTTTACACGGTCAATATTACCGATGCTTCTGGGTGCTCTGGTTCTGGAACGATTTACGTGCCCGTCTCCTTCCCTGTTGAAGGCGCACTGGTTTCATCGGAAGGCAATCAAGTATGTGAGGGAACAACTACCGTTTTGTCTTTTGAAAACAATTCGGATAATCCACACGATTATTTTTGGTATGATGAATCTGGCAGTTTGATTGAGGAAAATACAACGGGGCTACTAACAGTAGTAGTAAATACCACAGAAACTTACAGCGTCGTCATTGTCAATGAGGACAACTGTCAAGAAACCAAAGAAATCACCCTGACTTTGAATGAGCCAAATATTGAAGCACAAGATGGGGCTGCTTGTGTTGGAGGCGAAACCATTATGACTGTTTCGGGGGCAGGTATTGACGGTACTTATGAATGGCAGCCTGCCGAATTTATTACTTGCAATAATCCGGATTGTAGCAGCGTAACCATTGCTGCATTTGCAGAAGAAACCACCGTAGATTTCACCGTCACAGGTACCAATGCCCAAGGTTGTTCGACTACAACCGAAGCCAACCTATTCGTCTCTCAATCACTTACGCTTTCCATTAGTCCCGAAAACCCTACATTGTGCATGGGCGAAAGTTTGACAATAAATGCAGGAGGAGCATCCAGTTTTATTTGGGAAGGTCCAAATATTAGTTCTCCAAATGGAAATTCAGTGATGATTGAACCTATAGCCCCAGGAGTTTACACCTATATTTTAAATGGGCTTGCAGGTAATTGTGAGGCTACTTCTAACTTCGAGGTAACAGTATATGAATCCCCTCAGATTACGGTTCAGGATGTGAATATCTGCAATGGAGAAAATGCGCTTTTGGAGGCAAATGGAACAACGGGATTGACCTATCAATGGTTTGATGCCAATGATGAGGAAATCACTGATTTAACAATCAGCCCGAATCAAACCAGTAGCTACACAGTGCTTGGTACAAATCCTGATGGCTGCCAAAGTTCGGAGGTGATGATTGTCAATGTAAGTGAAGTAGATTTTGAAGTGGGTGCTGCTTCAATGGACATTTGCGAAGGGGAAACGGCTATACTTACTCCTATTGGAACAGAGATTGTAAATTATGAATGGTCTACAGGAGTAACGACAATTGAGGGTGAAAGCTTGGAACTTAGCCCTTCGACTACCAGTACATACGAAGTTGTGGCGACAAATACAAATGGCTGTACAAGCACCCAACAAGTTACCATTGAAGTCCATCCCGACCCTGTGATTGAACTACAAGAAAACTTTTTGGCTTGTGCCGATGAAGCCCTTTTGGTGGAAGCTACTGTTGAATCCGAAAATGGTTCGCTTCAATGGACTCCCCCAATGAATTTCGACAACCCAAATATTGCCAATCCTACCATTACTTCAACAACGACTTCCTCCTATGTTCTCATCGCCACCAGCGAGTTCGACTGTGCCACTGCTGCCACAACAACCATCGAAATCACAGACGAATGTGTTTTCCCTGGCGATGCCAATAATGACGGAACTGTGGATATGTTTGACCTCTTTCCTTTGGGAGTCAATTTTGGCGCAAGTGATTTGGCTCGAAACAGTATCAGCAATGAGTGGCGAGGATTTGGCGTAGCCGACTGGACAGAAACCCAAAACAATGGTCAAAATTTGAAGTATGTGGACTGCAATGGAGACGGCTCGATTGGTTTTGAAGATACGGCTGCCATTGTCCAAAACTTTGACTTGTTCCAAAAAAGTGGTGGTTTTGTCAAAGGCAGCTTGGGAGACCCAGAACTTCGGTTTGTGCCTGATTTTGGAGTGATTGGAGTTGGCGAATACCTTCAAATTGAAGTTTGGTTGGGCAGTGACGAAAATCCTGCAACAGACCTTTATGCCATTGCTTTTGAGACCACTTTTGATGTAAACTTGATTGACCCCAATTCCATTTCCATGGATTACAGCGGAAGTGATTTGGGAACACACAATGTAGATTTATTGGCAGTTGATTTGGTCAATGAGACAACAGGTAGAGTCAATGTGTCTATGAGTAGAACGGCAAGTCCTGGCGCAAATGGTTCAGTTTACTTGCTCACCATTCGCATGAGGACTTGGGAAAATCTTGACGATATCAACAACCTCACCTTCAATATTTCCGATTTTGGGGCAACTGACTCTACCGAAGAACCTGTATTGGCAAACTTGGATGATATTCCAGTCATTACCATCAATCCCGACATTGTTGACATTGAAGGCATTCACACACTTTCAAAACCTTATGACCTCTATCCTACTTTCACCCAAGATGGCTTCCAATTGAATTATACTTTGCAGAAAAATCCTGCTGTTGAAGTCAATTTGTTTGCTTTGTCAGGGCAAAAGATAGGGAGTTTATTGAAGGAAAGTCAAGCTTTGGGCAATCATCAAGAAGCTGTTGATTTGACTCAATGGAACTTAACCGCAGGGGTTTACATTGTAGAATTGCAGCTTGATGGTGAAGTCTATCGAGAAAAAATTATTGTTTTTTAGTTTTGTTTGACGACACTGCAAAACGAGGCTTTAGAAGTTTGATTCAACCTTTTTCCGAAGCCTTTTTTTATTTCAAACACTCGTTTTTGTTTATTTTTACCTTTATTTCAACCAATCTAAGCACACTACCATGGAATTCTCCCAATGGCAACAAACAGGTAAATACTTCTCCTACAAAGACCAACACCAAATTTTTTATCAAGAAACCGCTCCTACTGGTGAGGTATTGTTGTTTCTACATGGTTTTCCGACTGCTTCGTGGGACTGGCACAAAATCTGGCAAGCTTTGGCGAAAAAATACCGTTTGATTGCAGCTGATTTTATTGGTTTTGGTTATTCTGACAAACCCAAAAGATATGAATATTCGATTCATGACCAAGCGGATGTAATTGAAGCACTGGCAGTACACTTAGGACTTCAAAAGGTGCATATCTTGGCACATGACTACGGAGACACGGTTTTACAGGAATTGTTGGCGAGGGATATTGATAGGCGAAATGCAGGTATTGCTACAGGTTTGCAGCTTCAAAGCATTGCCTTGCTAAATGGGGGTTTATTTCCCGAAACCCATATAGCCAGACCAATTCAGAAGGCTTTGTTGAGTCCTTTGGGTTTTATACTGACAGGGTTTTTAGGTAGAAAAACGCTCCGAAAGACTTTCCATCAAATCTTTGGAAAAGATACTCCTCCGAGCGAACAAGAAGTAGATGAGTTTTATTCCTTGATGAACTACAACAAAGGACAACGAATTTTTCACAAACTGATTCACTACATGACAAATCGGATTCAACATCGGGAACGTTGGGTGGCTGCGCTTCAAAATTCTCCTGCGCCTATTCGATTGATTGACGGGGCAGCTGACCCTATTTCGGGCGAACACATGACCAAACGATATGCCGAATTGGTGGACAATCCTGACATTGTGTTATTGAAGGGAATCGGTCATTATCCTCAAACGGAAGCCCCTGAACGGGTTTTGGCGGCTTATTTGGAGTTTAGACAAAGAATTTGAGTGAGGGAAATTGTAAGTTCTCAATAGGCTACTAAATTATAAAAAAGCGAAGAAAAAATGAATCAAAAGAGAGTTCTTTCGTATAAAGGGATATAATGAAATCGATACCAAACATATCACTGTTTTTTCTAAAATACTTCGAGGAGTACTTG
>JBGCDY010000664.1:0-2578 GCA_045105835.1 Chitinophagales bacterium | reverse complement strand
TTGCGAACATAACTTGAAGCGAAATCTTCTGCCAACTCGCACTCTTTTCCATACTTTGCCTTATCGGTTTTGATGTAAAAGTGCCCAAATTCTGTATTCGGAACGAGTCTTCCATCCACAAACAAAGCAGAACCAATACCTGTACCTACGGTCAAAATCAGTACAGAGCCTTCCTTTCCTTTGCCTCCTCCAAAAGCCATTTCTCCTATACCAGCGGCATCGCAATCATTGATAGCTGCAATCTGAACATTCGGCAAATTTTTGGACAAAAAACTGGGTAATTCTACCTCCAACCAATCTTGGTGAATATTAGAAGCACTGCGAACCACTCCATTTTGGACGATGGCAGGAAAACCAAGTCCAATGGGTCCCTCCCATTCGTAATAACTTACGATAGCTTCAATGATTTCTCTTATTCTTTCTGGACTTGGCTTCGGTTCTCGTGGTGTTTCGATTTCGTACCAAAGGTTATTTTTATCCAAGCCTTTTGGAAAAGTATTGTTTTCAAGCATATCCACTGTTAACCATTGGCTGTTTTTCATTCGCCAAGCTCCCGTATTCGCATCTACAATGGCTGCTTTCACACCTCCACCGCCAACATCAATGCCTAAAATTTCCGTTCTTTGCATGTTTCTTAGTCTAATTTAAAAGATAAAATTTGCTCCTTTAAGATGCCCAAAATTAGCCAAAACGCTTAAAAACTAATAGAGTCTGCTGTTTTCTTTTTGAAATTGTTTGGGATTAATTGATTTTGAGTAACTCTTCATTGTAAAGATTTTTGATGGTCGGCTTTCTATTCGGAATAAACTTGTTATTTTTGCAGCCGATAAATAACAAATATTTAATATACTATGAAAACACTAAACGCCCTTGCGTTGATTAACGACATTAGAGAAGAAATCAACGAAAAAGGTTTTCAGCCCGATTTCGTGGTTCAGCAATTGAAGGAATTACGTGGATATGCTTTAGAAGAGCAAAACCCCGTAGTGACTAAAGCATTGCGCTTGGCTTACGAACACATTGCCTTACACCAAGAGTTTGCGATAGAATATGCAAATGATGAGGATATTGAAGATGAGGAAAATGAAGGTGAAGAAGCAGAACCCGTAGAGCAAATTGAAGTAGAGGAAGTGGATAATTTCCACTATTTCATTGAGTTGATTCGAAATGCCGAAAACCGCTTTAATAGAGCAGAGCTTTTGGACATCATCAAAGTAATGATGGAGTTCGAATAGTATTTACAACATCGAGGGTTTGAAGGAAAATAAAAATGGCGCTTAATTTAGTTTCCAGAATTAGTTTTATATCGCTTTTCAAGAATACAACTTTTGTATTTTTCCAAAATAGCTTGAATATTACTATGAGAAAGAATAATGCCATAAAGAAACCCAAGTCGATGATAACTTCCAAATAAGTTGGTATCATCGACACTTTTTCTTTCCCAGCGACACCTATATTTTTATACAACATCTATAAGCCCCCAAAAAACCGCTTTAGATTGTCGCCATACTTTCGGCTTATGGGTATCTTATTATTGCCTTCATCCATTGAAGGATGAGAGTCACTATCCATAATTTCTAAGCCTCTTATCGACAAGTATTTTCTTTTGTTAATGGTGACTTTGCTTTCTATCTGGTGGACATTGACGATAAAAGAACTGTGGATTCGTATAAAGTGACTCTTGCTAAGTCTTTTTTCACACTCCTTCAAACTCATACTCAGAGTATAACTTTTGTGCCCCATCCTTACTCGACAGTAAGCTCTACTTGCCTCTATCCACAAGATGTCATTCAAAGTGATTTTTTCATGAGCATTGCGGTTCTTCACAAAAGCATATTTCGGTTGTTTTAGGTTCTTTTTCTGAATCGCTATTTGTATCTGCCTCTTGAGGTCAGCAGTATTGAAGGGTTTTTGGACAAAAGCATCCAACTTGGTTTTCATCGCCTCTTCAAAATATTTTTCTCGTTTAGCTGAAATATAAATAACGGGCACATCCTCCCTCTTTTGAAGATATTTAACCGTTTGGATACCATTCATTCCTTTCCCCAATTCGACATCCATCAGCAAGAGGTCAGGATTGAACGATTCGCAAATATCAATTGCCTCCTCTCCTGTTTGCACATCTTCTATATCTTCATAACCCAACTTTTTTAGATAGTCAACAAGCTGTTTTGCCTGAGCGATTTCATCCTCAACCACAAGAATTTTTACATTAGACATAATTTTCCCGAATTTAATTTCCCGATAAGAAATTCAAGTTAAAAAAAAAAGATTGCACCCAATAATTTGAAGGCTGTAACTTTTGTTATACACCTTACTTTCTGTTTGTAGAGAATTCCTTATTTTGTGCAAAATGAGTGCAGACCTTGGAGCTCTATTTTTCAAATTTTGTCAAAACACACAATCAACTCTGATGAAAAAAATTATCCTTATTGGCTTGCTTTACTTGGTTTCAAATGCGTGTTTGGCTCAAAAACATTATTTGAACTGTCAACACCTCAAACAAGAACAGCACCTAAAAGCACAAACACTTCAAAAAGTCTCTTCCTCTGCTACTGCAATAACAGCCGCAAGAGAA
>JBGCDY010000663.1:0-7387 GCA_045105835.1 Chitinophagales bacterium | reverse complement strand
ATTGCTTATTTCATAAGTGTGTGCCTATTTTTTTCGAGCCAAGATGTTGGCTGTAAATCCCAACTGTTGTGCATAGTGGGTTTGTGTATCAAGCATCAGAAAGTAGAAGTACAAGATAGGTTTGCACCAGTCTATAATATGACCTTCCTTTAGCATGACCTCTGCTGCTTCTTTACTCATGCCTGTTACTTTGCGAATTTCAGCGTGTTTTAATTTGTACTGTTTCATTTTTTGTTGCACATATGAATGTGTCATATCTTCAAATTTAAAACGCATGGTTAGAGGTCTGGTTAGAATTGGTATTTTGGTAAAACGCCTTATTAGGCTTTTTGCTTTGTCAGATAATTCTTTTTGGTTAAACAATTGCCCTTTCCATTCTGCTTGTTCTGATTTTACAATAAGACTACCATTTCTGACTTGAAAAATAGATATATTTATACCTGAGTGTTGTCGAAATTCCTCATAGGCAATTAGTAAGTTTCTTTTTTTTAATTCGTCTAAATCTGAAATTAAATCAATATTTTGCATGATAAAAATATTTTTTGAAGGAGAAATAAAAATTGTAAAGTCTGGCCTACAATTTCCTAGACAAATACTCCAAACGACTTCTTTCTACTTCCGTCAAACTATTCAAACCCTTTCGATTCACCTTATCCAAAAGCGAATCCAATTCTTCGGTTTCCGTTAGAATACTGCTACTTCGGCGGTGTGATTTTTCGACCGAACGAGGTCTATTGGAGCTTCTTTGTTGTCCTGTACTATTTCGGAAGTATTCCCATTCTTTCTTGAAAAAGTTGTCGATGTGCAGCATTTCAGGACGACGAACCACTAGGTATAAAAAAGTGAAGGTAGGAACAAGCATGATGAAAATAAAGAAACCATGTGCTACCAAGACGCTGGGTTCCATAGCAATCGCCAACAACATTCCTGCAATCGCTCCACCCAAATGCGCTTCATGTCCGATGCTATCTCTTTGTGCCTTGATGCCATACATGGTGATGAGCAAAAACAGAAAGCCAAACAACCAAGCGGGAATAATTGGTGGTATCAAAATCAATCCAATGTTGCTGGTCGGAAACAGGGCAATACTTGCGTAAACAACTCCACTAATGGCTCCCGACGCACCAACTGCTCGGTAACTTCCATGATTCCGATGGATGTACAAAGCCAATAGATTACCTGCCAACAAACTCGCAAAGTAAATGAAGAAAAACTTCGGCAAACCAAAAGCCATCCCTACAGAAATGCCAAAGGAATAAAGGGCTATCATGTTGAAGCCCAAATGCCACCAATCGGCATGGAGAAAACCCGAACTAAGCATTCGGTGGTGTTCTTTGTGGACTAAGATTGAATCCACGTCAAAGACATATTTTTCGTAAAATGTGCTGTTTTTGAGGGCTTGGTAGCTAACCAAACCAATGATGAAGACAAATAGAAGTATTGCAGATTCCATGTTTTATGGTATTGGAGAATTGGTTTTGAAGTTCACTTGTTATCAAACAACAAGTTAGATATTTTTCTTCAAAAGAAACGCCTATTTTTTAAATAACCAAGGTTTGTATATCGAATGAAGAAGATTCAATTTCGTTAATCTTCTTTCTCAACTTTACCATACTATTAGACAAGATGTAGTGCTTGGAATACGCATCTTCAGGTAGTTTATAATCCCAACCTTCGGGAATGCCCTTCCAAGGAGGCAATTCTCTGGTAATGATTATTTTATTTCCATCTACAGTCGTCAATTCCAGTTGAAGTGTTATCATGTTTCCATGTGTTGAGTTTGACACTCCTACACGTGATAAAACCAGATCTGAATACTCAATGTGGAGATAACTCCAACTGAATTGATAGCTTTGGATATCTTTCTTACTGGATTTATCTTTGGTATGAAAGGTGTGCAATACAGGACTGTAGCCATCCATATGCAGTTCCAATTTGCACGTAGGCATCGACAAAATATGGATTCCGCCAAATACAGTTATAAGAATTATACCCAGAGCCAATGGAGTGCCAAATAGAAAGAAAACACAAAAACCTGTTACTATCAAAAAAGTACAAGCATACATTTTATAATTGTATTTCTTGTTGTTCACATTGCAGGGGATTTTTAGGATTCTGTCTAATTCTTTCATTTTTGAGGAGTTTAGGCTATTGATAAGTGAATTGTTGAATGTATTACTGTTACATTTAAAACAAGCACAAAAAGTAGGTTTTTAGTTCCCCGATCTACAAAAAAATCATTCCTTACATTCACCATTAATCCCTCTATATTGTCTAATTTTGCAACTCAAATTCTGCCCAAAACAACAGAACCCTAAAAACATTTTTTGAGATATGCCAAAAATAAGCTTCAAAACCAATTACCCAACCCAATGGGGAGAGCGAGTCGTCGTGACAGGCAACATTCCAGAACTGGGCAACGGCGATTTAAACGCTGCACTTAGATTGGAATACAAGGAGGGAGACAATTGGGAACAAAACCTTCGCACTTCTTCCACTGAGTTTGAATACCAATACGTGGTCGTCAATGAAAATTCGGAAGAACTCAACCGAGAATGGGGCGAATACCGTACTTTTTCTTTGACTAAAAAAGAAGGGGAGCGAGCTGCAATCGCATTGAAGGATACCTGGAGAGCCAAATCCCACCCCGAAAACACGCTCTACAATGCGGCTTTTTTGAAGGTTATTTTCAATCCCAAAAAACACAAAGTTTCCCAAACAAAGCTATCGGAACGCCGCTCGGCTGTTCGGTTCCAAATCCATGCTCCCAAAGTAGAAAAACACCAAAGACTCTGTGTGCTCGGCAATATAGATACGCTGGGTAGTTGGGGGGCAAACAAACCTTTACTGCTTGGAAATGAGGATTATCCATTGTGGTCAGGAACAGTTTCGTTTATTTCGGGGCTGGATATTGAATACAAATACGGTATTTACGACATTGAAGAAAAAGAAATCATCTTTGTAGAAGAAGGCGAAAACCGAACGCTTCCTAGCCAAGAAACCAAAGGCAAAGACCTGACCATTATTCACGACCACTACTTCAATCACCCCAAAGGAGATTGGAAAGGCGTAGGGATCGCCATGCCTGTTTTTGCTTTGCGGAGTCAAAACGGTCTGGGAATTGGAGAGTTTACCGACATCAAACTGCTCGTAGATTGGGCGACACAAGTGGGCATGAAAATGGTGCAAATTCTTCCCATCAACGATACTTCCGCATCAGGAACTTGGGTGGATTCCTATCCTTATGCTGCCATTTCAGTCTATGCGTTGCACCCCATGTATTTGAATATTGAAGCCATCAATGGTTTTGACAAAGTGGTGGATTCCAAAACTTATCAGGCACTTCAATTGCAGCTCAACGCCCTCGAAACAGTGGACTATGAGTTGGTGATGAAACATAAAACAGCATTTGCCCGTCAAATTTTTGATGCCACCAAAAGCAAATTTTTAAAAGACAAAAGCTTCAAAAAATTCTTTGCAGAAAACCAACATTGGCTCCAAGCCTATGGGTATTTCTGCATTCTACGAGACCAGTACAATACCCCAGACTTCAATCAATGGGAAGCCGATAGCGAGTTTTCAAAAGAGCGAATGGAAAAGGCTTGCGCCGAAAAGAGCGAACATTTTGACGACATCGCTTTCTACTATTTCCTTCAATACCAACTCGACCAACAGCTACAAGAGGTCAGCGATTACGCTCGAAAACACCGCACGATTTTGAAGGGGGATATTCCGATTGGGATTTACCGATACAGCGTAGACGCTTGGACAAAACCAGAGTTGTATCACATGGATGCACAAGCAGGTGCGCCACCAGATCAGTTTTCAGATGATGGACAAAACTGGGGTTTTCCGACTTATAATTGGGAGGTCATGGCAGAAGACAATTATGCTTGGTGGCAAGACCGATTGAAGACCCTTTCTAAGTATTTCGATGCTTTCCGAATTGACCACATTTTGGGCTTTTTCCGAATTTGGCAAGTTCCCTTCGTATCCACTTCCGCAAAATTGGGGCATTTTTACCCTGCCATTCCTGTGACTGTTAATGAGTTTTACCAAAGAAGAATTGGCTTCGATTTTGACCGATTCTGCAAACCTTTCATCACTGAAGAACATCTACAAGAATTGTTTGGTGAGGAAACGGATTATGTGAAAAATACTTTTTTGAAGGCAGGTCATGTCAATCGGTTTGCTTTCCAAGAAACTTTTGACACCCAGCGAAAAGTCGACAACTACTTCAAAGACACAGCCAATCAATCAGACATTCACTTCAAAAAAGACTTGCTACAATTGCATACCGAAGTCTTGTTTATTGAAGAAAAAGGCTCTAACCAGCAGGCTTTTCACCCCCGTATTTCCTTCCAAAACACCCGTTCTTTTGCCCATTTTCCCTACCACATACAGGAACAACTGGAAGGACTCTACCACGATTATTTCTACAATCGCCAAGAAGATTTGTGGGCAACTTCTGCAATGACCAAACTCCCGACCATCAAGGCTGCAACAGATATGTTTATTTGTGCCGAAGACTTGGGAATGATTCCTGCTTGTGTGCCGCAAGTGATGAAAGATTTGGATATGCTGACCCTCGAAATCCAAAGTATGCCCAAAAAGACGCAGGATTTTTTGCAAGCAGAACACGTTCCCTATTATTCGGTTTGCAGTCCTTCAACCCATGATAGCGCACCGATTCGCCTTTGGTGGACAGAAGAACTCAAGAAAAAACCTGGTTATATTCAGCGTTTTTACAACCATGAATTGAAACATGATGGATTGCCACCAGCCGTTTGTAGCGCAGAAATACTTCAACAAGTAGTTCAGCAACATTTGGATTTTGAGAGTATGTGGGCAGTGTTTCCGATGTCGGATTTATTGGGCATGAGTGAAACTTTATCCCACCCAAATCCACAAAAAGAACGCATCAATGAACCTGACAAAATTCCACACTATTGGCGGTATAGAATGCACTTGACTATGGAAACATTGATGGAAAACGAAGCTTTTGCAGAGCAATTGAAGGAGATGATTGAAAAAAGTGGGCGTGACTAATAAGGTGAAAAGAACAATGTGCTTTTTTATCAAAAAGTCTTTTAACGATTATCTTTTACCGTTTATCGTATGTAGTTGATTCCTTATCGAAGAATTGAAATATTCACATAAGAAAGACCTTATATTTGAATTATTATTATTGAAAATCATTCAAATACAAAATCTCCCGATAGCTTTGTTTATAAACAAAAATGGGGAGGGTTAAAATATTTTTTATGTGTGGAATTGTAGGGTATATTGGGCAAAAACAGACCTTTCCTTTTTTGGTTACAGGTTTACAAAAACTGGAGTATAAAGGTTATGATAGTGCAGGAATTGCTTTGGTAAACAAAGAAAAACTCTTGGTTTACAAGCAAAAAGGAAGAGTAAGTAGGGTTGTTCAACATGCAAGTGGTAAAGCTACTAAAGGAAACATTGGTATTGGGCATATACGTTCGGCTACTCAGGGCAAACCAAGTGATGAAAATGCACATCCTCACTGCGATAGAGAGGGCGAACTGGCAATAGTACACAATGGAACCATCGAAAACTATGTCTCCCTCAGAGAAGAGTTGAGGCAGAAAGGCTATGAATGTATATCCAATACAGATACAGAAGTTTTGATGCTCCTCATCAAATACTTGTGGAGAAGTTATGGGGTTTCTTTGGAAATCGCAGTGGGAATGGCTTTGGATAGGGTTATTGGTTCTTATGCGATTGCAGTGGCTTCTAGGCGTGAAAGTGGTCGTTTAATTGTGGCAAAAAAAGGAAGCCCTTTATTGGTAGGTATCAAAGGTGGAGATTTTTTCTTTGTTTCAGATGCCTTGCCGATTGTTCAACACACCAACAATGTGGTGATTTTAGAAGATGGAGAAATAGGGGTTTTATCCCTGAGTGAAGGTCTGAAAATCACCAATCTAAGAGGTGAAATTCTCCCGACCAATATTCAAAAATTAGAAATCAATCTGGACACAATAGACAAAGGAGCTTATGACCACTTCATGCTCAAAGAAATATTCGAACAGCCTCAAACAATAACCCGCACCCTCAAAAATCGCTTGAATTTATACAGTAACGAAATTCACTTGTCTGAATTAGACCTTATCGAAGGTAAACTTCAAAAAGCAAAACGAATTATTTTCACCGCAGGAAAAGACTCTTGGTACAGTACCTTGTCCATCAACCATGTATTTGAATCCTTGATAGACATTCCTGTGAAGTCGGTGTATGCTCGAAAGCTTTTAGACGAAAGCTTTCAATTTTCTAAAGATGACATCGTAATTGCTGTTTCTCAATCGGGCGAAAACGAAGATGTTTTGAATGTTCTTGAACTGGCAAAAATTTCAGGAGCTGTTACAATTGGTATTGTCAATGCTGAAAAATCAACTCTTGCACGAATGAGTGATGTGTATTTGGGGACGAAAACAGGCATCCAGATGGGTATTGTCCCCTCCAAAACATTCACTGCTCAATTGACCGTATTTGCACTCTTAGCAATGCACATCGGCAAAACCAGAAAGGTACTTTCTTATGGTCGTTTGTCCAAATTTAGTCAGGAGTTGGCAAGTATTCCTAAAAAAATCTCGCAAGTTTTGCGCTCCGTCATCCAAATAGAGGAAGTGGCGCAAGAAATAAAGGAAAGGAAAAAGGCTTTGTTTTTGGGCAGTGGCATCAATTTCTCCATCGCATTGGAAGGAGTATCAAAGTTGAAAGCAATGACCCACATTGAAGCCCAAGCTTATCCTATAACAGAGTTTAAACGTGGGGTGATTGGTTCAGTAGATTTCAATTCGCTTGCACTTATCACTATTCAAAGGGAGGATAATTTCGACAAAGTGCTACGTAATATTTTGGAAATCAAAGCTAAAAATGGCTACGTAATGGTTGTTTCTTCTAGTCGAATCAAAGAATTGAAGTTGGTGGCAGATTGTGTAATTGAAGTACCCGTGACCACAGACATTTTTACACCCATGCTCAATATCATTCCTCTTCAATTGTTGTCTTATTTTATTGCAGATTTACATGAATACGTTATTGACGAACCCAAAAACTGGGTAAGAATCATGCGAAGAGCAAGTTGATTGGAATTAAGTGAGAAGACAGAAGTGGGGTGTAAGAAGTGAGATTTTAAATTCTTTATTGTCAGAAGATTAAATGCCTAATCAAAAGTAATCGGGTATTGTTTTTTACTAAACCGTTGAATACAATAAGACTTATCTTAAGTCTTTAATCTTTTGTCTCAGTACTTAACAATCTTATTGATTGAAGTTAATCTTGTTCTACCACTTACATAAAATATCAAAAGCCTTATTTTCAAATCATGAAAATAAAGGCTTTTGATATTTAGTTTTACTTCAAT
>JBGCDY010000662.1:0-8045 GCA_045105835.1 Chitinophagales bacterium | reverse complement strand
TTGTGTGTCCTAAAGACACGACGATTAGAATGGAAGCAATTGTTTCTTCTACCAATTATTCTTGTGATTTGGGATGGGGAAACAGCGTAGATAATCTTGTGTCTCAAACAAGCTTTACGGTTTCTCCATTAGAGAGTGATACTGTTTACCAGTTTTGGGTGAGCAATGGTTTTTGTGACATAGCAGATAGTTTGGTCGTCGTGTTGGGAGAGGAATCAGGCGAGAATGGGGAGTGTGTATTATCTGTTTGTTCGGGAGCAGAAGCTTTGATGAATGCACTGCAAAATGTAGGTGTTGATTTGCCTTATTCAAGGACGGTAATGGAGGTGCAATCAATGGATTTGGAGGATTTGGTACGCTATGAATTGAGCCAGTTGGCTGAAAATACTGTTGGTTTTGACTCCAATTTATTGGCTGACTTTGAAGTGAATATGTTGATGAATAGCTTACAAACGGCTTGTGATCCTACTCGACTTCAAATATTGCCCAATTCGATTGTATACGACAATTCTGACCCTTCCAATTATGCTTATGTTGGAGAAGACCAACTGACTTATACGGTTTCTTTCCCTGGTTGTGGTACCGTTACTCAAACATTGAGGGTGAACATTCAATGCCCTATTTTTGAGCCAAATGGATTCACGAGCGACTGCAATACGGTTTCCTTCAAATTGTCGAATCCTCTCATGATTGCTTCTGTCTCAGATACAATTGACTTGGAGGAGGCAAATGCGATGGGTTGGTCTTATGAGTACAAAATTGAAGGAATAAATGATGATTGGCAGCCAGGAAGTCAGGAACAAACAGGGTTGAATCCAGATGATTCTTATACCGTTTTTATGCGGGTGGTTCGCCCGAATACTAACCCTGCTGTACCTATTTTTGAGGGCAGTAATGCTGATGAATGTGCAAGAATATTTAGTAGCCCTCCCTTGAGTGTGGTGGAGGTGGAGATTGTCAAAAATTGTCTGGATGATGGAGTGATAGAACTTGAAGCGGATGTGAATGAAAGTTATACCTATGATTTTGAGTGGTCAACAGGTGATACTACGGAGAAGATTGAAGTGGAGATGCCATTTGAGGAGGAATACTGGGTACGTGTGGTGCGGTCGGACGGCTGCGAAGGAGTAGATACCATTTTTAATATTACGGCTTTTGACCTTACATTGGAGGATTACGACCCAAGACGCTGTACAGCAAGAATCCGTATTGAAGGCGGAATTCCAGATCGTGTTATGTTTCAAAATGAAGAAGTTTTTGAAGATCACTGTTGGTGGGATGTGGCTTCAAATAGCTATAAATGTGATTTGGTTTTACCGATTGACTATGAGGACATGGCAGAGGTGAGGGTATATGACGAAACAGGAGATTGTGAGAGTATCCTTGAATTTGATAATGAAGGTTGTTCTCCGAGAATTCAGGTTATCAAACCCAATCCATCAAGGGGGATATTCACTGTCGAACTCACTGGAATTCCTAAGGGGATGCCCCTTCGTTATGATGTTTACAGCATGGATCACCGTTTGGTTTTGAGGTCTGGTGAATTGGCGAAGAACTACAATGAACTTCTTACAAATCGACGAACGGTTGCTGTTGATTTAAGAGGTGATTTTTATAATGGCCTTTACTACGTACAGTTTATCATAGGAGATGGCGAATTTGTGCTGACGGATAAGTTGATAAAGACAGGTTGGTAGTTGGAAATAGTAAAACGGGGAATAAAAAAAGCACTTCAATATCAGCTTGCAGCAGGTGATATTGAAATGCTTCTTGTAGTTTTTAGACTCATTCTTCTTTCCTATCGCTTTTTGAGAATTCCTTTAAAAGTAACCAGAAGTTAAATTTGTTGAGAAGCAATGTTTCTATGCCTGAAATTTGCAATAGAGATTAAACAATAAAAAAGCCTCCTCAGAAATTATTCTGAGGAGGCTTTTTTATCGTTTAAAACGTTTATTGTTAGGCTTCAATGAAGACTATCCTTCTTCACCAAAATCAAAATTCAATTGGAAACGAAGTGTGTTATCCAATGGACTCGGTTGGCTACCAGCAGGAATGATGTAAGAGAAATTCAATCCAAATACACTGTACTTCAATCCAATACCAGCAGTTAAGTATTTTCGATTGCCTTTGAGTGCATGTTCATTGAAGTGACCCAAACGAAGTGCAAAACGCTCATTGTACCAGTATTCTACTCCGATAGAGTACATCAATTCTTGAAGCTCTTCGCTGAATCCACCTGGTGCATCACTAAACGAACCAAACATACCACTCAACAAAGCTTTCTCACGGTGAGCCTGTGTTGGGTCTTCTGGATCAGGAGTAGGAACCATTAATTTGTTAATGTCAAATGTAAACATTAGGCTGTTGTATTCATCCATTTGCATGTCAATCGCTGTACCAACACCCAAGTTGATAGGAATAAAATCTCTAACTTGATCTTCGGTATAAGATACTTTATTACCGATGTTGGTAATCGAAGCACCCCAAGAGAAAGTCGCATCATTTCCGAGGAAAGTCGCATCAGGATTTTGGTAGTAAACACCAATATCTGCTGCCACAGCTGTTGCTGCTTTCACGATATTTCCACTACTTACTTCTTGCCCTCTAGCCAAGTCCGAACGAGCATATTTCAAGGTAAGACCGATGGACATTCTATCAGAAAGTTTACGAGCATATCCCAAATCTAATGCAAGCTCATTTGGGCTATAATTTCCTGCATCTCCTCCTACAATATCCGTAAACTGAATATTACCCAAAGAGAAGTAACGAAGTGATACGCCAATAGCACTCAAGTCGTCAATACGTTTGTATCCTGAAACGTAAGCTAAGAAGATGTCATCTACCAAACGAGTCAGCCAAGGAGTGTACGTGAGTGATGCACTCATATCTTGTTCTGCAAATGCAAGCTTGGAAACGTTGTGGTACAAAGATCCTGCATCTGGTGAAGTCGCAAGACCTGCTTCTCCCAAACCACCTGTTCTGCCATCTGGATTGATACGCAAAAAAGGAATAGCAGTTGCTACTGTATTAGGGGCATCTTGTCCATTTGTGGTTCCAGGACTTGGAAGTTGTGTTCCTTGTGCCACTACCGAATTAGAAGTGGTCATCATACACAAAGCCACGATAATGACGAAAGAAATTGAAAAATTTAGCTTCATAATACCTTTATATAATTTAAACTAAAGAGTTGGTTACGAAATTTATTGTTTGTATAGATTAATAACTGCTGGGTGTCAATTTTATTGTCGTAGAATGGGGCAGAATTGGGATAAAAGAGGCTTTTACAAATCTTTTTTTTCTTTTGGTAAGAAAAGGATTCTGAGATGAAAATATAAGTGTTTAAAACCTCAAATTTACATCTTTTTTATAACTTGTTGGTTTTTCTGCAAACATTGTTGAATCTGCTGCTATAACTGTACCAAAAACAAAAATCCCCCCAATTAGTTGGAAGGGATTTTTGTAAAAGAAAAGTCTTTTATACTATTTTTTAGTCAAGCAATCTGGCGTTTTACCACCCTATTTCAGGATAACTAATTGTTCGTATTTACGAACAGTTGTATTGGCTGAATCAGTTACTTGTACTTCATAAAAATACATTCCACCACTCAAGGTTTGACCCTCATTGTTCAGTCCATCCCATTCCACTTTTGTTCGGAAACCCGAAGCATCAATCGTTTGACCAAGCGTTCTGACCAAACTACCCGAGGTGGTGTAAATATTGATGGCAACCTGCAAGGTTTCTCCCGCCCGATTGTGTTCAAATGAGAAGGCTGTTTCATCCACAAAAGGATTGGGATAATTCAACACTGCATCCAAAGCCAATTCCGCCGATTCCGCTACAATAAACTCAGTGAAACCCTTGCCAGAATTGTTGTATACATCCCACGCTTTTACTTCAATGTGATGTAAACCTGGTTCTAAGTCGGTCATTGGGTAAGAAATAAAACCTTCTTGGTACGAATCCAAGTTTGCTTTGTAGTGTTCATTCAAAACCAAAGTATTGGAAGTCTCTTCGTTCAATAGTCCCGTGATGTCATGTCCAATGCCTGTACTGACTGTATTGATGCCATTTTCATCCTTCAATTTGACAAACAAAATGGGATTTGAATTGGTCATTCCACCTGACACAAAATTTTCATCGTTGATATATACTTGTACTTCAGGACCTTCATTGTCTACTACAAGTTCTTCATCATCAATTCCTCCAATGATAATATCCTCATTGAAGCCATTGGCATCCATTGTACCATCTTCGGCATAGTAGCTGATTCTACCTTTCCCGAATTGGTAGGAAATGTCTTTTGGCATCACAAAAGAAAAACTAAACAAACCATTTTCCACACTTGCTCTTCCTTTGAAGATGACGCTTTTGCGGAGGTCAAAATCATCTACATAGCTTTTGGAATCTTGTCCGAGGGTTTGCAAGTTTAAGTTTTTGTCATAAATAGTGGGGTAAACTACTCCATTGAAGCCCTCCAAAATATCTCCATTTGCACCCGTTACCTCACCTGTCACGACCACACGGGTCAAAGCTTTCAATGTATCTGCCACTTCACTTACCTCTTGGGTAGAAATAGAAGTCGTATTGACATCGTAGTAAGGATATGCCAATCTCAGAGAAGGATCGCCCAAGAGCCCAAACTTTCGGTTGTTCTTACCCGTATTGGCAGCATCGTTTTTCGCCAATCGAGCGATTTCGCCAATGCGAGGCATTTCCCCATTGACAGGTCTAAACAAATGCCACAAAAAATCTTCGTTCAATTGTTTGTTAGAGTGTGCCAATACCACTCTTGTTGTGGTCATAATCGCAATCGCTCCTCCTCTTGGAGATAAAACTGTTTCTTCTCCAGCCGAGACTCGGTTGGGATCGTCAAAACGACTGAAACTACAAGTAGCGGTGATGAAAAAAGGCATTTTGTCCAAATTGCTCCAATTACTGATGTCGTTCACACCCAAAATTCTTTCATGCGCCCAACTTTCCTCACTGCCATGACCTACATAGTTCATGATAAGAGAACCGTTGAAGACACGGGTATTGATGGCAGAATTGACTGCAGGATAACGTCCACCACCAGGAGTAACTACTTGCTCAAAAGCATCCAAATAGATTTTGTCCACTAAATATTCAGGATATTGCGCCTCAATCAAACTGGTATGACTTTCCGTATCTATAAAGTGTCTATTGTTGTCTTCATCATCTGCAATAAAAGTTAGCATGTTCCGCCATTCACCCAAAGAGCTATTACTTGCATAGTGTATCAATTTGTCCACAACAGCCTTAGCATCCCCTTGGGTCGAAATAGGCAAACGCCCTACTCCAATATCCAAACGGTGTTCGATACTATTGATATTTGCCCCTTCATTGTCGTCCAAAAAGGCAAAGTAATCATCGCTACAATAGGTACTCAAAGATTGAATCGAGGTAGGAGACTCATAGGTAGGAACAAAATTGTGGTCTTCGACTCCTAAAATGTCTTTGTAATCAAAAGAAGCATCTCCAAATAAGAGTAAATACTTCACTATTTCGCCGCCATTTTCTGCACGGTCATAATACATCTTCATATAATCTCTGATGGCAGTGATGTCGGGTGTACCACCTGAAAACTCATTATAGACTTCTTCAATTAAAGCTACTTTGACATTCAATCCATCATTGGTCAATCTAAATTCTGCCAATCTATTTGCCTGCTCCAAAAAATCGGGATGGGTAATCAAAATCATGTCGGGAACTTCCTCTGCATGCAAATTTTGTCGAGCGATTTTGCCAATAACCTTTGAAGGCGTGTGAAACTGTGAGCCATCAAAAGCAATGTATTCTTTGAGTTCCGAAGCATCATTGATGAAAGTGTAATTGCTGCCTGCTCGTGTCAAATTGATTTTTTGAACAGCTCCAATATCTGTTACCTCCCATACCTGAGTAGATTCATTCAAGCCTCCAACGGTAAATTTCGCAACACCATTGATAGAAACAGAACGGGCATCTCTAAAGTCCATTTGCCCACCATCAAAAATAAGTTTTCTACGAACATTCAAGGCTACATAATCCAACCAACCTGTCGCATCCAAATCATTTCGGCTATAAGCAGCACTGATTGTAATCAAATCACTACTTGCTTCAAATTCTGTGTTTTTTGTAGAAGCACGAGCGTAATCATCCGTTTGTTGCCCACCAATTTTCGTCATGCTGTGTGTGTGAAGATTTTCACCATTTGCAGCAATTGAAAAAGTATTGGTCGTAAGCGTAGAACGAGATGCCACACGAGTTTCAGCATATACATTGGTGTTCAAATCAAGATTCGTGAAGTCGTCAAACACCACATCCATAGGGTCAGTACCTTTGAAAACCTCTCCGTACCAAATACGTCCACTCAAATTGAGGTGCTGTGATTCAGTTTCGTGAAAAGCATAATCATCAAAAGTATTGACTTCAATGGTAGAATTAGGAATAGCCTGTTGCGCTGCAATTCTTTTGCCTACGCCCAAATCAAAATTTAGGAAATAAGTAGTCGCTTCTGCATAAGAATGGGATTGATGTTTGAATCGACCTAAGGTGTTGTCATAACTCCACTGATGAGGACTTTCTGCATAAAACAAGAGGTAATCTTCGTCATCCAATTGACCATTATTGTTGTTATCTACAACTTCAATCGTGTTTTCGAGCAAGTCATCCACCCGTTCTGCTCCTGCCAATTCAGGCAACATTCCCCCACCATTTCCATAGACACGAATATTGTTGGTCGAAACAGCACCTTCAAAACCCAATTCTCGAATAAAATTCAAATCTATTTTGTGGATTCCAGTATTCGTCACTTCGAATTTGTAAAAATCGCCTTGATTCAATACCGAGTTATTGGTATCGACCATTTTTCTCAAATTGTTGTGGACTGCAATAGGTCTGTATTGAAGTTGAATATCTGCATTGATTAATTTTTCGTAATTGCCCGTACTTTTATTTTGACGAATAGGAATAAAAGAAACCACCGCCATTGTTTGTTTTCTATCATGAGCAATGTAAGTATTCACTTCAATGTCACTTTTAATATGGTCATTGATATTGAGTGTTTTGGGAAATTGAATCGGTTCGAAAACGGCATTTTCCAAAACTGCTACCAAATGCTCACTTTGAGGAATCGGGAAATTCTTCACAAAAATGGGTAAGGTATGGTTCTCTAATTGGAAGTTTGCTCCATTGAAGTCCGCAGCTTTTGCATAATCTGAATCAAAAGATGTATTTTGAGCAGTAATTGATTCAGCCCATTGAAGTTCTATTGGTTTTTGAAGCGTAGATTGTGCATATAAACTGACGATAGAGAACAAAGCGAATAGCAAGAGTGATGTTTTTTTATACATAATGTGTTACTTTTGCGAACAACAAAAAAATAAGGCGAAAGTTGAAAATTGAAATTACAATGAAAAGGAAGTATCTATCGTTTCTTAGAAAGTAATAACGATTCACTATTCTAAAACGTTGGCTTTCGTCAAAAGTAATAGAAAGAAATAAAAATTTTTGTTCTAAATCAGACAGATAACTAGTTTCCACAAAGTTTCAAATACGATGTATGCTTTTCAATCTGTTGGTAATTGGAAATATGTTTTTTGAATGTGAATCTGATAGTAAAACAAATCGCAGACCGAAAATAAAACAAGCGATTGATTTAAATTTTGATTGACTTTTTTTGATTGATCAATGAATTCTTTGAGATCTATGGGCATTAAATGGTTTTCTATATTTTTTTTAGTAGTGTTAGTTGGCACAAAGGTACAGGCACAAGACGCAGAGTTTAGTCAGTTTTATTCTGCCCCTTCCTACCTCAACCCTTCCATGATTGGTTTTACAGATGAAGCAAGGATAGGAGTAAACTACCGCCTACAAATGCCTGATTTTGGAAATGCCTTTGTCACCTTATCTGCTGCTTACGACCAGCATTTTCACGACTACAACAGTAGTGTTGGATTATTGTTGGTGGCAGATAGAGCAGGAGAAGGTCTATTCAATACCTATGGCATCAGTGGAATGTATGCTTATCAACTTCAATTGAATGAAT
>JBGCDY010000661.1:0-2390 GCA_045105835.1 Chitinophagales bacterium | reverse complement strand
ATCCAACTAGAAATGGGGGGCTATTATTAGCGGTACAATTGTAAGCATCTACGGTAAAGGAAACACAAGGTTCATTGGCGATAAAAACAAAGAATTGGTCGTTGTCCCAAATAAGATTTCCACACCCATAGTCCCCATTAGCGATTCCTCCTGAGGCAGTATATCCAAAATTGCTCCCCGTGAAAGGGAAGTCACATATTGTGCATCCTGGTAGGGCTGTATTGTAGTTTATGGGTAAGGGATCGGGGCAAACGGTTTGGGAATGAAGGGTTTGGGATAGTACAAAGCAAAGACATATTGTCCAAAGAAGTAGCAGTTGTTTCATTTTTTAGAAATTGGTTACTTCTTTGGACACGGGGGAAAGGGAAATCCTTTGGGGGTGGGGGAGTTTTTTTTTTTAAAAACTTGAGGATATTCAAGAAGAGTATCAATAGCGAACTACTCTTCCCGCCAATTCCTAAGAAATGCTTTGTGGAAATCCACCTTGTATGTTCCCACTTGAAAGAGTTCTATTTCCTTCTCTTCGATGATATCGGCTTGTATTTTTTGGATGTTTGATGCAGGATTGGTGAGGTCTATCCTTTTGCCGTTGTAGGTAGATATCATTCAACACAAAATAATGCACAAAAAAGTTCTATAATTGAGAACTTTTGCTTTATCTTTGTGAATAATAAATTATCATGAAACGGATTATTTCAAAGAAGAGATTGAGGGATTTTTGGGAGAAACATACGGATTCTGAACAATATTTGAAGACCTTGGTATGAAATTGCTAAATCTTCTGAATGGACTTCACCGAATGATATCAAACGAACCTATGCAAATGCCAGTATTTTGAAAGGCAGTAGAGTGGTTTTTAATATAAAGGGAAATTCCTATCGCTTGGTAGTAAAGTTCAACTATCAAAGAGAATGGGCTTTTATTAGGTTCATTGGCACTCATAGTGAATATGATAACATAGACGCAAACACAATTTAAATCGGTAAATCATGTATATAAAACCTATCAAAACAGAACAAGATTATACAGAAGCTCTTGAAAGGCTTGAAATCATCTTTGATGCTCCTATTGATACAATTGAAGGAGATGAAGCAGAAATATTATCCTTATTGATTGAAAATTATGAGAATAAATATTACCCCATAGAAGCTCCTGACCCCATTGAAGCAATCAAAATTCGCATGGAGGAAATGAATATGAAACAAAAAGATTTGGTAGGTATCATTGGAGGGAAAAGCAGGGTTTCTGAAATTCTAAATAAAAAGAAAAAACTCACCGTAGATATGATTCGAGAACTGGAAAAAGCATTGCATATTTCTGCCTCTGTTTTGGTTAGTAATTATCAATTGGCGAAATAATATAAGCTTGTTTACTCAAACAATACACCTATCGTCAAACTACCTTTAATCATCTCCTGATTCTACTTCTTTCTATCACTACAAAATTATTGCTTAATCATTTTAACCACCCGACTATCCGCCTTCAAAAAATAGACATTAGCAGGTAATTCACTCAAATCAATCTGCATTGTTTTTGAAGTGCTTATTCCTATTAAAACCTCCTGCCCCAAAGTATTGAAGATCGAATAAGGCATTGCTTTTGAAGAAACTCTTTCAATTCTAATCAGGGAGTGAATTGGGTTCGGATACACTTTGATTTCTTCCAATTGACTGTCTTCCAATCCCACAGTTATGGCACAATCCGAAAAGAAGCTTTTTATGTAATCGCTTTGGGTCGCATTCCTTCCATGTGCAGCATCCCCTTTGATGTGTACGACCTTTCCAGAGAGGTAAGAAAATTCAAAAATTTCGGGGTTGCCAATGGGTGTTCCTGATTCCAATTGACTCCCTGTATAACCTTGATTTTGAGCAATAATATAGGCTGCTTCTTCGGCAGGTAAAAAGTCAACGCCAACAACGGATGTGCCTCCTTCATAAGGAATGATTTGGTCATTGGTGTTGCTGATACTTAAATACTTTCTGGTGGTTAAAGGGTTTGTTAAGACATCATAACCACAGTGAGGGGCAGAAGAATCGGTGGAGCTACTTGGCTTATGAAAACCACCCGAATGATACTGTGGTTCGTTTAGGTGAGAGACAACGGCACATACTAGGTCTATTCCAGGATTGGTACTCTCAATGAAGGCTCTGTTTGCCAGTCCTGCGCCATTGGAGGACCCTAAAATTCTGATTTGGTTGGGATTGACATTCTCATAGCCTTGCAAAAGATTGACAAGGTCATTGACCATTTCCATATCAGGCGCATCGCTTTTTTCGCCACAAATATTCCAACTGTTTTCATATCCTGTTGGAGCGACAAGCACATGGCACCCCAAAACATTTATATGTTGTGCAACCATACCGTTGCCATTGCCGCCATTGCCATGCAGC
>JBGCDY010000660.1:0-2484 GCA_045105835.1 Chitinophagales bacterium | reverse complement strand
TGCTACTTCAAAATGGGATGGACGTTTTGGGTTTGAAGAATTGCCAATAGGAGTCTATGCCATCGTGGTAAATTATCAATTTTCGGAGGACGAAAAACCAAGGTTTTATGCAGGAAATGTCACTTTGATTCGGTGATGTTTGGTGAATGTAATTGCTTTGTTTCAATGGGATAGGAGGACATGAATGGAACTAAAAAAAGCTAAAGAGAGTTGAAGTATTCAAGCTGCGGTAGTGAGAAATGGAGAAAAACAAAAGAGAACTTTTGGTCTATTTTTGGAAACCATAACCCGATTTGTCAGATAGTGATGATTATATTTAGCCCGAAAAAATATAATTTATTTTGAAGCCTCCCTAATCTGAACTTATAATGAGGCATTTTTACTTTTAATCTTCATTTTAATTCTCATTCACTCATTAATAGCTATTTTTGCAGCCGAATTTTAACAAAGAAAGACAATGAAACCAAGTATACCACAAGGAACAAGAGATTTTGGAGCAGAGGAACTGCAAAAACGGTACTACATTATCAACACGATTAGAGCTGTTTATGAAAAATATGGCTTTCAACCCCTCGAAACACCCACGATGGAAAAACTATCAACGCTGACTGGAAAGTATGGCGATGAAGGCGATCAATTGTTGTTTCGAGTCATGAATCAAGGGCAAAAGGTTGGAAAGGCAGATTTGAAGGCTTTTGAGGAAAAAAACTTCGGAAAATTTGTAAGTTCTTTGTGTGACAGAGGCTTGCGTTATGATTTGACTGTTCCTTTTGCACGCTATGTGGTGATGAACCAACACAAGTTGGCTTTTCCCTACAAACGCTACCAAATTCAACCCGTTTGGCGGGGAGACCGCCCTCAAAAAGGACGTTACAGAGAATTTTACCAATGCGATGCGGATGTGATTGGCTCGACTTCTTTACTAAATGAGGTGGAATTGACCCAAATTTTGGATGATGTGTATAGCCAACTGAAGGTGAATGTAGAGATTCGATTGAACAACCGAAAGGTGTTGATAGGGATTGCAGAAGTGATTGGTGCAGCGGACAAATTCATGGACATTACCATTGCGATTGACAAGCTCGACAAAATTGGTATTGAAGGAGTTAGCAAAGAATTGATAAACAGAGGCGTTTCTGAATCTGCCATTGAAAAAATTAAAATTTTCTTGGATACCAAAGGTTCAAATGCCGATAAAATGGCTGTTTTGGAGCGAGAATTGGCGAACTCTGAGACAGGTAAAAAAGGAGTGGAGGAGCTGCAAACCTTGTTTGGATACTTGAACAAATTGGAGCTTCAACAAGAAGTTGTTTTGGACATCACCCTTGCTCGTGGATTGAATTATTACACAGGCACTATCTATGAGGTCAAAGCCAAAGATGCCAAAATGGGTAGCATTAGTGGAGGTGGTCGTTATGATGATTTGACAGGCAATTTTGGATTGAAGGGCATGTCAGGCGTGGGAATTTCCTTTGGTTTGGATAGGATATACGATGTGATGGAAGATTTGAGTTTGTTTGAAAACATGGCGACAAATACAACCCAAGTATTGTTCATCAATTTTGGAGGAGAGTCAGAAGAATACGCTTTTCAATTGTTGCAAAAAATCAGACAGGCGAATATTTCAGCAGAATTATATCCTGATTCTGTCAAAATGAAGAAGCAAATGAAGTATGCCAATGCCAAAAAAATTCCTTATGTGGTGTTTGTAGGGGTGGAGGAAATGCAAGCAAGTTCGCTGAAATTGAAGGACATGCAAAGTGGTGAGCAAAATGCAATGAGTTTGGCAGCTGCTATTGAAGTGATTGGGAAATAAGGTATCTACTTCAATTTCAAAACTCAAATGTAGATTCAATTTAGCAATTATTGAATGACAAGTAATTTGGGTTTCATTACTGCGGAATATAAATTCTTTAATATTTCAGCAGCGTCGCTGCGGCACCATTTGTAGAATTCATTCCAAATAAGATTTTTACAATGGGCGTAGCCTCGACACCACAAAAAGCCAATCATTTAACCGTGCCGAAGCTACGCTCCTATGACTCCCATTCCAAGGTTCTTTTCTACAAATGGGGTCTGGGCTAGGCCCTTTTCACTATCCATAAATTTTCGTTACACAGTATTTATTAGGTTAAATTCAATCGTTTACGAACCAATAGAATGAGCAAAACAAGCAATAATATCAATTATTCATTACCCATTACCGAAATTATCCTCAAAGCAGCAAAGGTAAGCGCTGTTCACCGAAGACATCCTTGGATTTTTTCGGGAGCCATCCAAAAGATAAAGGGAAGCCCCAAAGAAGGCGATATTGTATCGGTTCTTTCTCCTCAAAACCGACATCTTGCCACAGGTTATTACTTAACAAGGCAGTATTGCAGTACGGATATTGACTTTTGAAGAAGAGGCAATTGACTTGGCGTTTTGGACACGAAAACTGCAAAAGGCCTATGATTATAGAAAGGCGATTGGCTTGATTGACAA
>JBGCDY010000659.1:0-4127 GCA_045105835.1 Chitinophagales bacterium | reverse complement strand
GACTATCGGGTGCGTGTTGGGTTCTATGGTGAAGCATTGCAGCAATCGGTATGTTTTCCAATTTCTCCGACTTGCTTCCCTTCCATTGCAGGGTCAAACCTTTGCCACCCAATCCTTGAAAAAACAGAACTTTGAAAGCGTGTTTTCCTTTGCCCAATGCCATTTTTCCATCAACTGCCTCCATTCCATGAAAACCATCATTGTCCACAGCCATCGTCTCATTGATAAGCAATTGTGAGCCATCGTCACTCGTCAATCTAAAAGTATAAACATCTGATTCTGGCACTTCCAAATAACCTTCATAACTGATAACATAGTTGGCTTCAATGGCGGTAAAATCAGTGCTTTTGACGACAATATCCGATACAATGGTTTGAAAATAAGGCTGGGCTGCAAAATCAAATTCGGAAAATTTACTGATGCTTTTATCTTTCCAAAAGGTCATCAATACGCCTGGCAGCAAATCCTTGTCAGCTATTTCTGCGCCCTTTTTGTGGGCAATGTCTGCCATATCCAATTCAGCTTCTTTCACTTCAATGGTTTCCGTTTCGGCATCCATTTGCATGATGTAAGCGACCATTTCTGCAATGTCTTTATCGGCTACTTCGGGATGCGGAGTCATTGGAGTTTCACCCCAAACTCCTGCCCCACCATTTTTGATTTTCTCTACCAAATACGCCACATTTTCAGGTGTATTGGTGTATTTTTTGGCAACTTCTATGTAGGCTGGTCCAACGGTCTTTTTGACTCGATTGTGGCAGGTTTTGCAGTCGTTTTGGGCAATGAGTTTTGCACCCAAAGGAAGGTCTGTATCTTCCTCAAATTTGTTTTCGTTTTCGATAAAAGGTGTTCCCAAAAAGGTGATTGCCAATCGAGTGCTTTTGTCGCTGTTCAACAACAATTTGGAGTCCACTTCAATCCCTTCAATGACGCTGTTCAACTTTCGAGGACTGTTTTGGATGACCTCCAATTTGCCATCCGTCTCTATGTCTTCTACTTTGGCGATAGAACTCACATTCAACAACAAAGCCAAATCGTAACCTGACGGCACGTTTTCGACGGTAAAAATACGCTCCAAACCTTGTTGGTGTGTACCGCTATTGAAGTGTTCGACTTGTTCGGTGACATTTATTTTTTCTCCTTCAGGAGCCGTCAATTCATACATTAATTGGGCATGACCACCGACCAAACGGTGTCCTTTGTATTGACAAGTCAGCAAAATCGCATCGTGGTCTTTGACGAGTATCCAAGGGTTTTCGTATTTATTTTGCATCCATGCATCTCCAAAACTGACAGGTTGAGGTCCATGCATCGTATTGTAAACAGCTCCTTGCAGTACCACTCCTCCGCTCCAAGCTTTGTAGAGTGCGCCTTTTTCGGTGTGGTATGCCACCCACATTTTATCGTCCAGAGCGAGGGTTATCATTCGGGCTTGGGTGTCCAAAACAGACCGAAAAACCCAAGGGCTGTGGGGGCGTTCCTTTTGATTGGAGGAATCAGATGTATTTGTATTGTTCTCACAAGCAATGAGAAAAGACAACAAGAATAGGATAAGGAGTGAATTTAGTAAACTTGTTTTCATGTGGTTGATTTATGATTCAAGTAATTGTAGGGTTGAAAGTAGTAAAAATTAATGGCAGGTGAGAAGATTTATTGAAGTGATGCAGCTTATTGGGGTTAGAAGTTTGTATCGCTCAAAACAATTGGAGATGATAAACCTCCGTAATATTGAATTTTTTCTTCATTTTCGTTGTTACTATTATTTCCTACAAATATAAATCATTTTAGGGTCAATGGAGGTTCGCCACAAGTTTAAAAAATACTATCTTTAAGGCTGACTCAACCCGTTTTCCCGAAAACAATAGAATCAATCTCTATATATGCTAACATTTGTTGTCAATCTTCACCCAGGTATTCCGAATATGGCACTCGCCGAACCTTTGCTGTATCCGCTTCGCAAAGAAGGAAAAATGCATCTCATTTTTCCTTCAACGGACAAGATGGAGCACCGCATTGAAGACGCAAATGGACAGGTACAGAAGTACTTGGAGCGTTCGCCATTCATCAAGTGGCAGGTGATATTTTTGGTGCAGATTGCAGCCGATTTGAACAATCCTTTTCGAGAGAGTTTGTCGGGGCAAATGCTCTTGATTCGCAAATTGTTTTTGGAGAGTGAATTGTTGGGTTCTAAACCGAGCAATAGTTACATGATTGCGATTGACCAAATCAATGAGGATGAAGCGATTCCTGCCATCAATAAAAACAAAAACTACCGTGATGCTTGGGAATTGGATACCAAGGGTTTTATCCGAAACGACCGCAATTTCTTTATCCGAGAGGAGGAAATCAAAGGTTTGGATGCGCTTTGGACTTCAAAAATCAACATGGACAGCAGCACGATTGTCAACTTGGGTTTCGAGCGGCTTCCTATTGAAGTGAAAGAAAAGGTAGGTACTGCCATTGAAGACATCACCAAACGCATCGACGAACTTTTGAATCCCAGTACAATTGATTATCGAAATTACCAAATCACGAGAGGTATTCGATACATTGACGAGGATTTGATTAATGGCATCAAAGCCGAATTTTTCAAGCGACTGCAAAACACCAAAAACGACCCTTCTCGCTACAATGCCTTTTCTCCTTCGGCTACTTTGCGGACTGCCATTGCAGAAAATTTGGGCATTTTTTCGCAGGACAATGAATATACTTTCAAACTCATTCGCTTTCCATTTCAATACACGCATGAGGATATTTTGCAGCGATACTTGATAAAACTGTCCATTTTGTTGACTTTGATTGCAGAAAATGAGTCGGTTGTACGCAGCCTTCAACAAAAAAATTATGTGGTCAAAATCGACTTGGACGACCCTGTGGTTCAACAAGTAGTTTACAACTACATGGAACATCTCCACAATACGGAACAGCAACTCGACAATCGTCTCAAAAATACACCGCCTGTTTCTTTGGCTCTTTACAAAGATTTGGATTGTGCTTGTAGTGAAACTTTGGACAAACCTCCTGCCGAAAATTTGGATTTTGGCTTCTTGCGTCGAAATGGGGATTTGCCTCGTTGGAACAATTGGAACGAAATGTATGAGGGACAATTGGAGAATTATGTGGAGCAAGCAAGGGGCAAAATGCAAATTTGTATTGACCAAACGAGCTTTGTAAACGAAACGCCTGGCAAAGCGGAAGATGTGAATATTGATGAGCAGGTGAATGCATTGAACAAGGAACAGAACAAACTGCAATCTAAGGTCGAGCACAATTTCCTTTCTCAGACCTATTCTTTTACGTGGAAAGATTACCAAAAGGAGCAAGAAAAAGTATTGAAACCCAAGCTTTTTAGCCGACCAAATACGAATGAAATTGCGATGTTGTTGGCAGTGGCTACTTTGGTTTTTGCGATTCCTTTTGTGTTCTTCAAAACGGCGGATGAAGTCTCGATATGGAACATGGATATCGGAACCGAATTGGTGTATTTTTTGGCGGTTCTAATCTTGATGGGTATCGTGACTTTTGTGGCACATACCTTGGCTAAAAACAAGTATTTGAAGGAGTTGGATAAGATTGTGAAAGACGTTTTGGCGAAAGCACAAAGTTTGAGGATGTCCATCAATGATGAATTTGAACGACAAAAAGATTACCTCAAATCACTTTGTCGACTTAGTACGGTTCGCAAAAACTACGAGATTGCTCGCACGGCTCAAATCCACAAAAACAACAACAATGTGATGCTGGATTATCACCGCCGCAAATTGGAAGACCACAAAAATTCGGCTCGAAAAATCATGCGCATCTTCAAAGCCAATGAACAGAGTCTCAACAACAACTACAACGACAAATTGGCTCCTTTGGATGTCGAAAAACCGCCTTATGCCAATGATGTGTATGCCATCAATACCTTCATCAATCCGCCAAGTATTGACGACCGTGAAGTGGGTAAGGTGGAGAATATCAAGCATGTTATCAAAAATGACATCGAGCATTTGATGACTTTGATTAGCTTCGATAAGGATAGGATTTATGAAAAAGGTGAGGTTTGATAAAAGTTCAAATTCAAAATACAAACGCAAATACAACTTAGGAATGCGGAAGAAATAAATTTACACTCTTAATTCCCC
>JBGCDY010000658.1:0-5146 GCA_045105835.1 Chitinophagales bacterium | reverse complement strand
GAAATATGAAATCCCTTTCCAAACGGAATATCCGATTGCAGGGGATTACGTGGATTTTGCTTTTCCTGAGCATAAATTGGCTTTGGAAATCAAATCGGGGCAAGATTTGAAGCGTTATGTAGAGGAATTGCAACCCAAATTCAAAGAGGAAGGCTGGACAATTTTGGGTGTTTCGACCCAAGAAATTGGACAATACTACAACAATTTTGACATGATTATCAAGCGCATCAACCGTGCGATGGATGGAGATGTGGATAATAGTCATTTGGATAAGATTGCAGCCCATCCATTGTTCTTCTCTTTGGATTATGTGGAACAAAATAAAATGAGTCATTTGGTGACTTCTTTGCATGTGGATGTGAACATTGTCAAAAACGACCATTTGGACATTGATAAGTTCTCGGCTTCAAGGGCGGAGTACGAAAATGCTGTGTTTGTGACCAATGATGAGGGGCAGTATGTGTGCGGATATGCGACGGAGAAAATGTCGAAATCGAAGTACAATGTGGTGAACCCTGATGACATGGTGGCGAAGTATGGCGCAGATTGTTTCCGAATGTTTGAGATGTTCTTGGGCCCTATCGAGCAGTCAAAACCTTGGAATACAGATGGTATTGAAGGGGTGTCAAGGTTTTTGCGGAAGTTTTGGCGTTTGTTCAAAATAGACGGAAGCGGCAAGGTGAATGTCTCGGACGAAAAAGCCAATGCAAAGGAATTGAAGGTTTTGCACAATACGATTAAGAAAGTGAATCAAGATATTGAGCGTTTGAGCTTCAATACTTGTGTGAGTGCTTTTATGGAATGCACCAATGATTTGGGCAAATTGAACTGCCACAAACGAGCTGTTTTGCAGCCTTTGGTGATTTTGATGGCTCCTTTGGCTCCTTACATTTCCGAAGAATTGTGGCACTTGTTGGGCAATGAAGGCACGGTTCACGATGAGACTTTTCCGACACACGAAGAGAAATTCATCAAAGAAGACACCCATACTTATCCTGTTCAGATTGGTAAAAAAGTGCGTACCCGCATAGATTTTCCATTGGACATCAGCAAGGAAGAAGTGGAGGCTGCTGTGATGGCGCATCCTACTGTGAAGGAATGGATAGATGGCAAAACGGTGCGGAAATTTGTGTATGTGAAAGGGAGGATTATCAATATTGTGGTCTAGCACATATTTGGATATTTGGACGAAAATGCCTATTTTAAGAGTCCATTTTTGTTCAGAATACCAGATATGTTTTTGTAAAATAAAGGAATCTCGATAAGGGTATATGAATGCTGTTATCGAGATTTTTTTTTAAAAATGCGTTGTCATGGAAACAATAACAATTGCTTCAAAAATACCTCAAAATAAGCCATCTACTGAACTTACTTTTAGTAAGCTGGAGCTGCAAAAGGTATTAAATGCACTGCAAGAAGCAGGTGAGTATGATTTGTCAACAAAACTAATTCATGACCTGGAATCCCAAAATATTTACCTCAATCTACAAGAATCTCCAATGAGTTATAAAGACTTCACTTTAGAATCTGTCACCGAAAAATTCGATTTGAAGAGCAAGAATCAGCTATTGTTTGAAGATATAGAACCTATTTCTAAGGACGAACTGGGCTTTTTCTATGAGTTGATGGAACGGAACTTACAGATAGGCTTGGTCAGTGAAAAGGCAAGGTCAGAAGCTATTATTTTCCCCCTTTTCAGTGAGTTGTTGAGTCGCAATAAAGGAGAATTTTCGCTTTTATCAGGCAAAACTTTTGATGTAGAACCTGAAACTGGTTTGAAGGGCAGGTGTGATTTTTTATTGAGCAGCAAAGGTTCTGCCAACAACATGATTTATGCACCTGTTTTTGCAGCCGTTGAAGCAAAACAAGGAATGCTACACAACCACATTGGGCAATGTGCTGCTGAAATGGTAGCGGCTCGTATTTTTAACAAACAAAAAAAGCGAGAATACGAAACGATTTTTGGAGTGGTGACATCTGGAACGGAATGGCTTTTTTTGAAGCTGGAAAATGATACCATTGTAATTGACACCAAACAATATTATGAAGTTCAGTTTGACAAAATTATAGCGATTTGTCAATTTATTGTGGACTTTTATAAAGTGCATCGTTGAATGTCTCAAACGAAATGCCTACTTCAGTGACTGGTTGTTCAAAAATTTGTTTATCAAGTTTTTATCTGTTAAATTTAACATAATTCCATGTTTTTTAGTTAAATTAGTATTTTTAAGCCGAAAAAACACAACATTATGGCAAAGTCAAAAAACAAAACAACAGAGAATAATTTGAGTGTTGATGACTTCCTCAACAGTGTAGAAAACGAAAAAAGGCGAGAGGACAGCCAAAAGGTATTGAAATTGATGTGGGAAACAACGGGTGAAGACCCAAAAATGTGGGAAAAAGCATTGTAGGTTTTGGAACTTACCACTACAAATATGAGAGTGGGAGAGAGGGCGACTTTATGAAAGTGGGTTTCTCACCTCGAAAGACTTCTTTGACACTTTACATCATGGGCGGCTTTGACCGACACGAAGAATTGATGCAGCAATTGGGTAAATACAAAACGGGTAAGTCGTGTTTGTACATCAAAAAGTTGGAGGACATTGACTTGGAGGTATTGAAGGATTTGGTGAATGAATCAGTGGCTTACATTTCGGAGAAATATCCTGAAGTGTAGTGATTTTTTTGAAGGTTTGTTTCTGTGAAAATTTTAGAAGCACAAGCCAATTTTATTTGTAATTTTGTGCCTCAACCACTTCAAAGTTACCTATGAAACTCCCCATTCGCAAACGTTACCTACTCCTAATTTTAGCCCTCGTTTTGGCACTCATCGCTGCAATGGGACCCAAGCCAACATATCCCGTTATTGATGCCCAAATAAGCCCATTGGACATTCCTTTGACCGAAATAGACGCTTATATCCAAAAAAAGGAAGCGACATTTCCATTGAAGGAAGACAACCAAGCTCGAATCGTTTGGGCAGATTCCATTCCCCAAAAAACACCTTACAGCATCGTATTTGTGCATGGTTTTTCGGCAAGCCCAATGGTAGGGAATCCCATTGTCCAAGAAGTGGCAGACCGCTATGGCTGCAATGTGTATTTCAGTCGTTTGGCAGAACATGGCATAGATGACATCGAAAGCTTCAAAACCATCAGTCCAAAAGATTTGGTAGAAAGTGTGAAAGAAGCCATTGCGGTGGGCAATGTGATTGGAGAAAAAACAATTATCATGGCTTCTTCGACAGGGGCAACTTTGAGTATTTATTTGGCTGCGCTGAATCCTGAAAAAGTTGATGCGCTACTGTGTTACGCGCCCTTAATCGCCTTGGCTGACCCTTCTGGAAAACTGCTTTCCTATCCTTGGGGACTGCAAATCGCCCGCAAAGTATTCGGTCGTAATTACCACAAAATCAAAACAGACCGCCCTGGTGTACCCAAATATTGGACGATGCAATACCGCCTCGAAGGACTGATGGCGGTTCAATACCTATTGGACGAAGCGATGACTCCTGCTATTTTTGAACAAATCAAACAGCCGCTTTTGGTGACTTACTACCACAAAGATGAGGACAATCAAGACCACATTATTTCTGTTGAGGCTGCAAAGGAATTCTACAACACCGTTGCTACACCCGAGGAACAAAAAGCCCTGATGGAATTGACCAATGCTGGTGGGCATGTGCTTTTGTCGGATATTCAAGCCAAGGATTTGAAGGAGGCGAGACAAGTGACCTTTGACTTTTTGGATGGAATCGTGGAGTGATGGTCAGGAAGGTTTCCTCAACATGATTTTGTTTATCGTCAGAACTATATCGACACGTTATACGGATTACGAAAGCCCCATTTTTCAAATAGAAAAATGGGGCTTTCTTTTTGAAGATAGCTGGATGAAAAACGAAAAAACAGCACTAACCTACCTGCTACAGGTACTATAATAGCACATAGTACCTTAAAAAATGTTAAAAACTTCAAAAAAAGTGCTCCTTGATGGAACTTTTCGGGAATAAGGGGGGTTCTAAAGGAAAAATACAGTACCTTGTATTGCATAGTACCTTTAAGAAAAAATAAACAGATGGTATGAATCCGAAAATCTTAGAAAAATTAGAACATGCAAAGGCACAGATGCGAAGAGGTATCCTGGAGTTTTGCATTCTATCCTTACTCGGTCAAGAGGAAATGTATTCTGCGAACATCATCAAAGCATTGGAAAAAAATGATTTGATTGTCGTACACGGAACACTCTATCCCCTTTTGACTCGTTTAAAGAAAATAGGGCTAATCACCTATCGCTGGGTAGAATCAGAACAGGGACCACCCCGCAAGTATTATAGCCTTACGGAAGACGGTAAATCCTTCAAAAACGAGTTGGAAATCACTTGGAACCAATTGGTTCATACCGTTCAATCAACAACTATTAATGTAATAACTCCTCAAAATATTTCAAATCATGAACAAAACAGTTAGCATCAATTTAGGCGGTATATTTTTTCACATAGAAGAAGATGCTTACACCAAAATGGACAGCTATCTTGACTCTATCAACCGACATTTTTCGAACGAAGAGGGAGCAGAGGAAATCCTCGAAGACATTGAAGCACGCATCGCCGAAATGTTCCAAGAAACACTTGTTCAATCCAAAAGACAGGTAATATTGCCCTCTGATGTGGCGCAGGTCATTGGAATCATGGGACTTCCCGATCAATTTGGCGAGCCAGAAATAGGTGGCACACAAGCACATGTCAACCAAAAAACGCATCAAGAGACCCATGCTGGAAACCCCATGGCAGATATGCCAAAAGGAGAACGGGCAAGCAATCGCAAGAAAAGCCGACGTTTGTACCGAAATCCTGACGAGGCCTTTATGGGCGGTGTATGTGCAGGCTTGAGTGATTACTTCGGCATTGAAGATCCACTTTGGGTTCGGATGGCATTTGCCTTTTCGTTCTTCACTGGAGGATGGGGTTTGTTACCTTATATTTTGCTTTGGGCGATTGTGCCAGAAGCCAAAACTCCCGCTCAAAAATTGGCAATGCGTGGTGAACCCATCAACGTATCCAACATCGAAAAGATAGTGAAAGAAGGGATGGACAACCTCAAAAGCACTATCGAGGATTTTAGCAAAGGAGAAAACGGACAAAAAACGA
>JBGCDY010000657.1:0-6755 GCA_045105835.1 Chitinophagales bacterium | reverse complement strand
CATCCCTCTATTACCGTCGTAGGGGCTGTCTTCTGCTACTACGGCAGGGTCTGTCAAGTTGAGGTCGGGGTCTAATCCCAATCCAAATTTGATGGCGGTGTATTTACCTTCTGGAATGTTGAATTTCAGGCTGTTGGGGTCGGTATAATTGTGCAATACTACATCGGTCAAAGGCTGCTCTGTACCATCTTCTGCAATGAGTGAGATATTGGAAACATAGAACAACAGGGTTTCAAACTTGTATTGTTGGTCGAGGTCATTGGTATAGGTATTGCCTACCGAAAAAGCTGCGCCATCTAACTGTTCTTCAATTTGTAGAAAAGTGTTGAATTCTGCGTCTTTTTTGCAGGCATTGAAGGAAAAAAGAAGGGCTACAAGGAGGCTTAAAAATATTTTTTTTGTCGTATTCATGAATTAAATTGGGTTTTTTGGTGTTAAACAAATCGGTTGAAAATCAAACTCAATAATTGTAGGTATTGTTTGAAGGGAGTAAAAGTGATTTGAACTATTTTGTTCGAAACAAAGGTATGTGATTTGTAGAAAGCTTTGTGTCTTACTTGTTGCATTTCTCATCTCCTTCAATAACAATAAGAAGACAATTGAAGTGGTGAAAACCACTATGAAGTGAAATGGAAATTTAGAAATGATATTTTAAGTAATAGAAAAACAATGAATTATGTCTATTTTTTACCACGAAGAATTATACCGTTCCAATGAAGCACTTCAAAAAATGAAGCGAATGAATGTTGTCATTTGTGGCGCAGGAGCTTTGGGCGGCAATATTGCAGAAAGTTTGGCTCGTTCAGGTTTTGGTCAATTGAAGGTGATTGATTTTGACCGAATCGAAGAACGAAACCTGTCGACTCAACCCTACCAAAAAGCAGATATTGGCGCATTCAAGGCTAAAATGGTGGCGAACAATTTGTACCGTGCAGTGGGCGCAAGGGTAGAGGCTGTGGTGAAAAGATTGGAGGAGAACAATGTTCACAAACTGTTGCGTGGTAGTGATTTGGTGATTGATGTGTTTGACAATAGCGTGAGCCGACAAGTGGTGAAGGATTATTGTTTGGACAAAAAAATGCCTTGTTTGCATGTGGGTTTGGCGGGAGATTATGCGGAGGTGATTTGGAATGAATTGTACCGTGTACCTTCGGCTACGAATGACGATGTGTGTGACTATCCCTTGGCTCGCAACCTGGTCACTTTGGCGACTTCGGTGGCGTGTGAGGTGATTGTTGGGTTTGCTTCAAAGGGATTGAAAGAGAGTTATACGATTACTTTGGGGGATTTTGCGGTGAAGCGATTTGAATAGAGATTTAGAACGTACTTCAATACCCCTTTTTTAGGAAATTGCATTTATAAAGTTACTTTTGAAGTATTTCCAACAGCAAAAAGACTATTGCTTATACTTTTACATTCTTTATCATAAATTGCAACTATGAAAATTTCTGTTTACATACATTATGCTTTCTTTTTCTGTCTACTTCTTTCTTTGAATTGTGTTTTGAAGGGGCAGACGAACTTGGTGAAAATAACTCCCATCACCAATTATGAATTTGAAATCAAGAATGTCTCTGGCTATCCCATTGAGGTGCATATTGACGAACACATCAGTTATAGATTGTTGCCAGACGGATGGAAAAGGATAGACAAAAAAGAGATTACGAAGACCAGTGTCATGCGACTTAAATATACGCTAACAGATGCGGTGACTGTAAACAATGAGATTATTCGTCAAATGGCGGAACGCAAAGGCTTGGATTGGTCGAAAGATGTGGTAAATGAATTTTGGGGGGCATTGCAGAAAGAAGAAGAGGTGAGATTGAGAGATATTGCTATTTATTACTCAGAGAATACGCCATTGGAAACATGGCTTGAGGAGGAATTGGAGATGGTAGAACGGGACCTTCGGACCAATGCCGAGTTGTTGGCCGCCTCCAATGGTAAACAAAATCGGTTTTTCTCCAACTTTGAACCGATTTCCATCTATAGTCTGACTGTGAGTAAGGAAATCTTGACTCCGTTGGTGAATGTCATTTGGGATTTTCCACTCAAAAAACAAAGTCTGGGAGACTTCTGGGATAGAAAAAGCTCCAATATGACGACTGAGATTCAACTTTCGGTCGGTTTACCTTCTGAATGGAGATGGGGTAAAAGTCAAACTTTTTCCACCTTTCACGGCTTCCTTTCTATTTATCGTCCAGCTTATAGTCTATTGCCAGAGGATGACTACTTCTATGTCGGGGATAGCTATGTAAGAAATGCATCGAGTGACGTTGTAGAACTGCAAACAGGTGATTTTATCAACCTGAATTTGAATCATTTATCAGGGGGGATATTTATTCGTACACTTTTCTACCCCAAATTTTTCTTTGATATTGGAGCGGGCTATTATTTCCATCATTCTGCACGCCTTCATTTTGATACCACAGATGAGGATGGAATTAATGTTGGTCATTTGCCAAGTGGGCTGCAATTTGAAAAAGTAAAAACGAAGAATATCGCTGATGTGGAAATGAAAAAAATGTATGGGATGCTAAGATTAGGATGGAATATCACAAAGACGGAATACAAAGAGCCTGTAAAAGGTTTTTATCTCGTAGGTACTGTTCGGACTTTTTATGAACCTACTGTTGTTGATAATGATGCGTATGAATTTTACTATCTATCTGACAATGACCTTTTTTATGTTCCCCTTTCTGATGATTCTCTGGGAGGTGAAACGAAGGACAAAATGAGGTTAATGTGGAAGTTGGGGATTGGATTGGGTTTGTAAAATCAAAAAGCCCTTAACATTCTGCAATGCTAAGGGCTTTTGTATTGTTAGAAGTGATTAGAGACTCTAATCGCTAAGATTGTAATCTTTAGAATCGAATCTTCAAACCTGTGTTCCAAGTTGTTCCGAAACCAAAGAAGCCACGGTTGTTATAAAACTCATTTTCAGGAGTATCAGGATTATCTGGTATATTTGTGTCCAACTCAGCAATGTATTCTTCGTTCAAAACGTTGTTTACATTTGCTCTCCAAGTACAATCCAAACCACCTACTTTGAAGTCATAAGAAATACCTGCATCTACTAAAGAATATGCAGGAAGTTGTTGGATAACAGCACTATTTGGAGAAAGAAGATTTTCATCATCAATAGCATAATCTGCATACAAATTATCTGCATAGTAGTAATCTGCATATACTTTTAGTCCTCTGGTGATTTCGTAATTCGCTCCAATGCTAAAAGTAGTTTGAGCTGCATCTCCTACTTTCGCATCTTTAAGATACAAAGTAGCTTCTCCTGCAGGTTGGTTTGTATCTGTGTTGGTAATGTTACCTGTGAAGTTGTCGGTATAAATCCAGTCACCAACAGAAGCCATACCATTGATAGATAATTTACTCATTGGCTTCCAAACAAAATCCAACTCTACTCCCATGTGACGTTGGTCAATATCATTGAAGTTGATTGTACCATCATTGAAGATAGGCTCTCCTTCGTCATTCACTTCACCTGTAGCTATTGGTAAGCCAAAGCTCAGTTGACGACCTGCCCATGAAGTATTGTAAACATTTACATTAGCAGAAAGATTACTACTTCTATATCCATATCCTAATTCAAAAGAAGTAATATCTTGGTTCTTTACATCTGGGTTAACTTTATTGACAAAATCAATGAAAACGTTGTCAAAAATAGGCTGCTGAGAGAATACCCCAACATTTGCAAATACATTGTGTTTTTCGTCTATATTATAGTTTGCACCTGTTTTGATGGTGTAACCTAAGTGGTTTTCCCAGTCAGATTCGAAGTATTGATCATCTTCAAAAATGTCATTATCTGCATCATCACTGTAGTAGTAATTGAAGTAATCAATACGCTTAAACGCTTGATTTGAAATAGAAATAGACCCAAAAGCAGTCAATTTGTCTTTGCTGTACTCCAATTGAGCCGAACCACCTAACCAGTTAACCAAACCATCATTGTGATAATTCAATGTTTTGTCATCTGTCAAGTTAGCCAAGGCATTTGATTCTTTCTCTTGTGTGATGAAAGTACCTTGTGTGTTGATGTTGCGATTGGTGAAGTAAGCATCTGCACCCAATAAGTTGTCAATTCGACGGTAATGAATACCTCTGTAAAAACGGTAGTCCAAACCTATAGAAAGATTTAGGTCGTTACTCAACTCTGTAGTCAAAGTAGATAATAAACCTGTCCAGTTGTGTGCATTCATAGATGCTCTACGAACAAAACCGTTGCTACTTGTATTGACAAATTTGTCTTCAAAAAATCCTCTGCGGTTATCTACACCAGGATTGGCTTCTCCCCAAGTTTGTTTGTCGTCACCGAAGTCAGCTACAGTTTCTCCACTGTTCCATGCTGCGATGTCATCCCAACGGTAAGAACCAATTTGGTCATATTCTGCAGGATCATTTCTGAATTTGCTAGAGTTGTCAAAACTACCATTGATGCGACCACGAGGACCTGTTCCACCACCACAACCATAAGAAACATAAGCCGAAGTTTTTAAATCCGTTTTAGGGCTGATGTCCCAATAGTGATTCAAGAATACTTTTGGTTTGTGGTAAAAGTTTCTTCTCCAAGTAAACTCTTCACCTTTGTAATTACCCCAAAGGTGATTGTACTTAGGACCACGTCCTGTAAGAGCATTTTCATTATTCGGGTCATCTGGATCAACGAAAGTACGTAAGCTTACGCCATCAAAGTTACCCACTGTACGTTGGTGATGCCATTGTGGTGCCCCCAAAGCTGTGAAAGAAAGCATGTGTTTATCTCCAATTTTTTTGGAGAGAGAAAGGAAGTAAGAGGATGCACTAAAAGCAGTACCGTCGATATAGCCATCACCCGTTGTACGTGTACCTTGCAACGTTACAGCCCATCCATCTGCAGTTAATCCAGTAGAAAGGGAAAAACCATACTTGAGATAACCATCATTACCCACACTTGTACTTACTGTACCGCCTTTTTTCATTTTTGCAGCATCCGTGATGATATTGATAGAACCCCCTACAGCAGGAACGACTACTTTCGAAGCACCCAAGCCTCTTTGTACTTGCATTTGAGAAGTAACGTCAGATAGTCCTGCCCAGTTTGACCAATATACCTGTCCATTTTCCATATCATTCACAGGAATACCATTGATCATTACAGCTACATTTCTTTGGTCAAAACCACGAATGTTGATACGAGCATCACCAAAACCTCCCCCTTGTTTGGTTACATAAATAGAAGGCGTTTTACGTAAGATTTCTGGAAATTCTTGATTTCCTACCAATGCTTCAATTTGTTCACCTTTGATGGTAGACACAGCAACAGGTGTTTTTCTGTCCTTTGCAATGGAAGCAATTACTTGTACTGCATTCAATCCAATAGCAGAAGGGTCTAGTGTAAAGCTACCTAAGTCGGCATTACCACCACTTACAGTTGCTTTCATTTCTTGCTCAGAGTAACCGATAAAGGTCACAACAAAATCATAGCTTCCATCAGAAAGTTTTGACATGGAAAAGTTGCCATCAAAATCAGTGACAGTACCCTGTGTAGTACCTTTCACCAAAACTGTCGCCCCAACCAAAGGCTCGCCAGTTTCGCTATCTGTGATTGTACCACTTACTTGTGCAAATGCACTGGCACTAATCAAAAGCGATAAAAACAAAGCGTAAATATTTCGCATAGTTCGCATGAATTTAATTAAAGAATAGTATGATAAGTATGAAATTCCAAGTTAAAGTGCTGTTTATTAGCCTGTTCTAAATGATTCGCAAAGTTACGCAATTGAAGAAAGAAAGGGGTTTGCTTAGGGTATTCTCTGTGTTAAGAAAAGGTTAAGAATCTTTTTGTGCAGCGACTTGGCTGATTGTTCTAAGCTTACAGATATTTAAAATATTTTAAGCTTCTGCGTTAAAATAAGTTAAACCACCCAAGATTTTAGAATAATTCTTAAACGAATTTTGTTAATAAAATTCATATAAAACATTCACTCATTGTTCAACTAATTCCTCATCTGTTGCGTTATATTTGGTAGATGGAAAACGGTGAGGAAAAGTTGTTTTGAAGTGAAATTATTTTTTGAATATCATGTATGAAAAATAAAAATTTGATTGATAGGATTCTACAAGTACATTTTTAATTGCGTTAAACCTCAATAAAAAACCAAGAATTTATGAAACGTACCTTTCAGTTAGTATTGGCAGCAGTTTTGGGCAGTGTGATTACACTCACCGCCTACCAAATGACAGGCTTGAATCAAAAAACTGTCATTTTTCAAGATTCAAAGGGAGAGGCTTCTCCTGCTGCTCTAACAAATTATAATGCAACGGTGAGCAAAAATCAGGCTCTGGATAGTAAGATTGGTCCAGCTGATTTTACCTACGCTGCCGAAAAAACCACTCCCGCAGTAGTCCACATCAAATCTACTCAAAAGGCAAGAGTTGTCAGTGGGGGAGGAGGTCGACAGGACATGAACCCCTTCAAAGATTTCTTTGGTGATGGGTTTGATGAATTTTTCTTTGGACCGAATGGTCGGGGAAGAGGAGGTCAGCCACAACCAAGAGTTGGGACAGGGTCGGGAGTCATCATTGGCGCTAATGGTTACATTGTCACCAACAACCACGTCATTGAAGGAGCAGATGAAATTGAAGTGACACTTCATGACAATCAAAAATATGTGGCAACGTTGGTCGGAACTGATCCCTCCACAGATATTGCCTTATTGAAGGTAGAAGGAACAAATTTGCCTACTTTAGAATTGGCA
>JBGCDY010000656.1:0-5357 GCA_045105835.1 Chitinophagales bacterium | reverse complement strand
ATGAAGATTTGGAAATTGCCCCCTTATTACTCATTCCTTTTATCGAGAACGCATTCAAGTATGGAGTAAGTGCCCGAAAAGAAACGACCATTGACCTCCAGATAAAAGCGGACAATCGACAATTAAGTATGGGCATATCGAATACTATTATTGACTATGAACCGGAAGAAACCAAAACCAAGATTGGCATCGAAAATGTCCGAAAACAATTGAACCTCATTTATCCACATCGACACAACTTGGTTATCACCAATGAAAATGGATTGTTTAAAGTAGTACTGAAATTGCATCTATGAAAGATTCTATTATGAAAAAAAAATTAAGCTGCATAGCTATCGACGATGAACCATTTGCTTTAGCATTGATAGAAGATTTTTGTGAAAAAATTCCTACTATTGATTTGATTGTTGTCTATGATAATCCTTTTGAGGCCTTACAATATCTTCAATATAATAAGCCTGATTTTGTTTTGATTGATATAAAAATGCCAGAGTTATCAGGTATTCAACTGATTAAACAGATAGCTGATTTTCCTCCTGTTATCTTTACAACCGCTCATAGCAAATATGCGGTCGAAAGTTATAACCTCAATGCGATTGATTACCTACTAAAGCCCTTTGATTTTGAACGTTTCTATAAGGCGATTACCAAAGTTGAAAAGTATCTCAATTTAGCTAATCTTGCTCCAACTAATGCAGAAGAATCAGCTTTTCTTCTTGTTAAAGTTGAGTATAAAAATGTGAAAATTTTACGCTCTCAAATTCTCTTTATTGAGGCAATGGATAATTATATAAAAATTCATACTGCAGAAAGATTTTACCTAACTCAACAAAGTATGAAATCCATTCTTCAAGATTTACCTGATAACCAATTTTGCCGAGTCCATAAATCCTTTATTGTTAACCTTTTAAAAATCAATCACTTTTCGCATAAAAATATTACGATTGGGGCTCATGCCATTCCAATCGGAAGGACTTTTCAGAAAAGATTTAATGAGCGATTAAAATAGTGACTGCTATTCTCATTCCTTTTTTCATTCACCATTACAATCCTGTCGTTAACCAACTATTTTTTCAATTACTGGAGAAACAAGTCATATTTGTATTAATCACTAACGAAAGAAATTATCATGAAAAGTAAATTAATAGAAATCGAAATTCAGAAGACATTAGATTGTATTGAAAAAATTAAGAAAGTTAAACCTAGTAGCTCCAACTTTGAAGAAATTAAGCAGAAATTAGAATTACCAAATTCTAGGAAATAGTATTCCATTATTTACTAAAAATCAGTCCCAAGCCAATTGGTATACCCTTCTTTTAAAAATAATAATTATGCAAAATACCCAAAGACACCCTATTGGAATAACTAGTTTATGCTACTTTGTTTTGATGTTATTTCTATTGACGAACTGTGGTAAATCGGACACAGAGGAAATGACGACTACTCCAGAAGAAATGCCCACTACATCTGAAGAGCTTGGCTTGACCAATTTACCGCTTGGAGATGCGCTAATTTTAAGAAGAGACCAAGGAGACAGAATGCCTTTACAAAAGTTTTTATGGCTTTGTGGACTTCCTCCTGACGGGGCTGGTAATGCTGATGCAAGTGACTGGATGAACCCTGATGGTACATGGGACTATACTAGAAAGCCAATTGTCGAAGGTAATGTTGTTTATCCAAGTGAATTTGACATAATGCTGGATGGTAATGGTAAACGTATCATAACGGGGAATGCCTTACCCGACCACCCTACTGGAATTTTTCCTATCGACCCAAATAGTATTGCTTATAGGAACGACCGAAATATGAATACAATAGAGGCACATGAGGTTTTATATGTCTTTCCTGAAATACCTGAGGTGGCAGCCAACCCAAGTTGTGTTGGATTCGGCCCTTCTGGTATATCGCTTAGCGGTAGTGCTATTTATCATGGTGCATCAACGCTTGGAAATGATGCAGCCGCTCACGAAATTTTAGATAGCTATGGAGGGCACACGGATGGTACACAGACGTACCACTATCACTTTTTATCCGATGACCTGCAAGACCACATTCATCCTCATACCACAGGTCATTCGGGGTTGATGGGATATATGTTGGATGGATTTGGGATTTATGGCCCGTATGATGATGCTGGCGAGCTACTTTGGTCAGAAGATTTGGATGAGTGCCATGGACACACGCATCCTGTACTTTGGGATGGAGAAATGGTTGACTTATATCATTATCACTGGACCTATGATTTCCCCTATACCATTGGTTGTTTCAAAGGAACTCCCAATTGATTTTTTTGAAGATTTTCTTTAGATAGTGAGGTGTAATCTTCGGAGGAACGGAAAAGGTGATATCTTACTATCGGTTTTGAGATTACACCTTTTCGTTTCACTCCAAGATGTCACCTCAAAACCTTAAATTATTTCTAAAACTCCCCCACTCAATCAATCATTATGAAATCTAAAATTACACTTTTCTTAATTCTTGCAGCATTTCTAAACATTGGATTCTCGGCAAAATATATAGCCATTTTGGAGCAACAAATAGATTTACCCGATACTCCCTTCAATTACACAGATATAGAAATCCCCACTCACCTAAGCACAAATGTACTAAATGGGCCTGGTCAAAATGCAGCAACAGACAACGACAATACGCCAATGGACAATCCCACTACGGATGAGGGAGCGACTTTGGGGAGAGTCTTGTTTTATGACAAAAACCTAAGTGCCAATCAAACCGTTTCTTGCGCTTCTTGCCACAAACAAGCAAATGGCTTTTCTGATGATGCGGTGTTGAGTATTGGGTTTGAAGGAGATACAACCAGAAGGCATTCAATGAGTTTGACCAATGCAAAATGGTATGATAAAGGAAGGTTTTTTTGGGACGAAAGAGCCGCTACTTTAGAAGCGCAAGTTTTGATGCCTTTCCAAGACCCTGTGGAAATGGGGATGACCTTGGAAGAAATTGTTAGTGCTGTCGAGAGTCAGGCATTTTATCCAGCTTTATTTGAAGACGCTTTTGGTTCGGAGGAAGTAAATACCGACCGTATTTCAAAGGCTTTGGCTCAATTTGTTAGAAGCATGGTCAGTGTTTCTAGTGCCTATGATATTGGTAGAGCGCAGGTAAACATCCCCGCAGCAGATTTCCCAAACTTTACGGAGAGTGAAAACAATGGTAAGACATTGTTCTTTTTACCAAAAGCATTGGGCGGCTTGAGTTGTGTGGGTTGTCATTCTACCGAAGCATTTATCAACCCAGATGCAGGAGCTACCAATAATGGTTTGGATTTAGAATCCACCGATGATTTGGGCGTTTTTGAAGCCATTCCCAATCCTGCATTTTTGGGAACATTCAAAGTTCCATCCCTAAAAAACATCGAATTAACAGCCCCTTATATGCATGATGGTCGGTTTGCGACTTTGGAAGAGGTGGTAGAACATTACAACAGCGGCGTTCAAAATCACCCCAATTTGAACAATTCTTTGAAGGGTACAGATGGTTTGCCACAGCAATTGAATCTAACCGAACAGGAAAAAACAGATGTGGTTAATTTTCTAAAAACATTGACAGATAATGTTTTGATAAGCGATGTCAAATTTAGCGACCCTTTTATTGCAGACCCATGCGAAGAGGTCATTACATTGAACGATGTTGACATAGAAACAGAGACACTGATTGTAGCCAAACACATTACCGCCGATGGAACTGTTTCGTCTTCTAATAACCTTGTTTTTGAAGCAAAAGAGGCAGTTGTTTTGACACCAGGTTTCTCTATGACAGCTACAATCGACGCAGCTTTTACTGCTCAAATCAATGATTGTGCGGCAGAGGAACCAATAGCATCCGCAAGTCAAAAAAACTCATTGAATGTCCAATCTGATTTAGAACGAAACACGCCAAATCATTTGACATTGGCTATTCAACCCAATCCTTCTGTTGGAGATTCTAAGATACTATTTGAACTTCCACAGGACAGTCAGGTAAGCATCCATTTATTTAGCCAGTCGGGAAATCTATTGAGTCAACTTTTGTCGTCAAAAAAATTGCAGGCAGGGAAGCATGAATTGGCATTAGAAGACGGCGAATTGTACAATGGTTTGTTTTATGTAGTGCTGCAAACGCCTTTGGAACAAGTGACTCAAAAAGTAATAGTGGTGAAGTAGAATTGCAGTAAACACTAAAAAACCAACACTAATATCTGAGTTCATCTTCCAAAATTAGGCTGAACTCAGATAATCTTTTTCTATGTCAAAGCCGATAATTAGTTACGGACTATAAATTATTTATGATAGATACTCCATCTCATAACCTACTTCTCCCAGTTCTATTTCTCCAACTTTAAAACCCAAAATCCTTGAAGCAACCTTCTTGATTTCCTTCACCCAATCAATCCATTCCTCAACTTCCATTTGCCCGCTAAAACACAAACCACTTGGTTCAATAGAGGCACAAATATGTTTTTCGTTTTCATCGAAAGAAAACCAATATGGAATTCCTTTTTCACCTTTACCATCTCCTTCTCCAAAACCCAACCAACCTTCCATCTCTTCATATATCAAAGAAACTTTGTTCCAAATTTCTTCTGGAAGGTGATACCAAATATTAAGGTTCATTTCTTGTTGCTTCATCGGTCACATCTTTTCTAAGTTTCTTGCCCTTACTCTCAAAATCACCAACTCTTGCGAACAATTTCTTGAACCAATCAAGAATTGTTCTTCCTCCCCATTTTCATCTAAATCATACTCAAAAAGTATTGGGTTGAGAATGTTTTTAACTTCAATATTCCCCTCCTCATAAAACAATTTTACTCCATACAAATCAGAGTCATTGCAGGACGAGTCAAGATAGGAAATTTCGCCTTTTCTCGTTCCAAACTCAAAGAGCTTTTTGTCTTTTTCCGAATGGTAAGAAACCAAATCTATTCTATCAAGGCTATCAGGAATTTCAAAATCCTTTTTGTAGTAAACAATCTTTTGAGAGCTAATCAAAAGTCGTTTGGCAAATAACAAACCTCCACGAAATCGTTGAATAGGTTCACAAACCATACACTCTGTATGAAAAGTTACACTTCTATTGAAGCTACCGCCTAAAAAACGATTGACACCGTTAAAGGCAACATCAATTTGTCTTTTTGAAGTATTCATGATACTGGTATCTACGATGTTGTATTTGTAGTTAAAAATCAGAACACTGTCAGTTGATATTGAAGTGGAGTTTTCTTGTACTTCAATACCATTGCAAGAGCTTAAAAATAGGACAACCAACAAAAAATTAATCTTCATCATCGTATTCTACAATCAATTTCTTAAACACCGACTTCGTAAACCGCACATACCCCTCCTCCAACTTATCATAGCCAA
>JBGCDY010000655.1:0-5796 GCA_045105835.1 Chitinophagales bacterium | reverse complement strand
TTTTGCTTTTAATTCTCTAATCGAACAAGAACGGTAAGAAGGAGATAATCCCATTATCCCTAATTCTAAACGAATATCAGGAGTAAGATTTTCCCGACGAACATATCTTTTTCGAATCTTCAAAGAACTTGGTTCTTCCTGCTTTTGAATACTATCTATTTTGACTATTTGCATTTTCAAAATTATAGGTTTTTCAATTTTTAGGAAGAACTTTTTTTAATGTCAACTCAGTCGATAAAAAAAAAAAAAAATGTAAATTTATTTTTGTAGCATTCCTTTTTATATCCCAAATTTTGAATTGAATGAAAACGAGTAAATATATTTTAGTAGCTATTTTATTGTGGGCAACTTGCTTATTGGGTGGCTGCAATGTCAAAGAAATGAAACTCAGCAAGATTGACCTGGTGGATTTGGAAGGGAATCCTGTGAAGTTGGAGGAATTGAAGGGCAAACCTATTTTTCTCAATTTTTGGGCTACTTGGTGTCCCCCTTGCCGCAAGGAAAAACCTGCAATGGAGCGTGCAAGGAAGATTTTGGAAAAGGAGGGTTTTCAGTTTGTGATGATTTCTCAGGAGGAAATGGAGACCATCAAACACTTTCATAAATCAACCCCTTATGGCTTCAAATACCTAAAAACGACAGACAATATCAAGCTTTTGGGAGTGTTTGAGATTCCCCAAACCTATGTGTACAACAGTGCTGGTGAAGTCGTTTTTGAGAATACGGGGATGATGAATTGGGACAGCGAGGAAACTTTGGCGATGTTGCGAGAGGTGGTGAAGTAATTTTCACCCTAAAAATGTTGTGTTTCGGAACACAAAAAAGGCTTTGGAAGCTTGTTAAGCTCCAAAGCCTTTTTGAGTTTGTACTTTCAACTTGTATTTGAATTTCTACAACCTTTCCACCAAAGTACCAATGGTTTCGCCTTGTACAATGCGGCGAAGATTGCCGATTTCGTTGACATCGAATACGATAATTGGAATGTTGTTTTCTTGACAAAGGGTGAAAGCTGTAGTGTCCATGACCGCCAATTTTCGACTCAATACTTCCTCAAAAGAAATGGTGTCAAATTTTTGAGCTTCCTTGTCTTTTTCGGGATCGGCAGTATAAACACCATCAACCCTTGTCCCCTTCAAAATCACATCTGCTTCAATCTCAACGGCTCTAAGTGCCGCAGCAGTATCAGTGGTAAAATAGGGATTTCCCGTTCCTGCTGCCAAAATTACGACTCGTCCATTTTCTAAGTGTCGAATGGCACGGCGGCGAATGTAAGGTTCACATACTTTGTTCATTTCGATAGAAGACATCAGGCGAGTTTGCAGCCCCACTTTTTCGAGTGTACTTTGCAGTGCGATACCGTTCATGACCGTTGCCAACATTCCCATATAATCGCCAGAAGCACGGTCAATTCCCATGCCTGCTCCCTGCATACCCCTAAAAATATTACCGCCTCCAATCACAATCGCCACTTGTACTTTTTCTTCGACCACGATTTCTTTCACCTGCTGGATGTACTCCATAATCTGTTCGGGGTCAATTCCAAAATCACCCTTCCCGATCAGTGCTTCCCCACTGAGTTTCAATAAAATTCGTTTGTATTTTGGACTTGCTGACTGACCGTTGCCGTTATTTATAGACATGAAAATGTTTTTGTGTTTGAAAATAGACCGCAAAAATAGTAAATACACTAAATATAACTCCGCATTTTTATGATAGCCATGAACATCTTGAAGCTATCTCGTACCAAATTGACCTTGGAAAGTCCTCGCTCTTCCCATTTCAGAGGCAAGGATTTTATAGGTTTCCCAGCTTTGATGAGCCGAAAAAGGATTTCCACATCATGTGCATAACCCAGTTCCACTAAAGGTTTAAATACAGTTATAGCAATGTGAGTTGGGTAGAGTTTGAAGCCACATTGGGTATCTCTCTCGGCGATGCCTGTACACCAATAGACAATGGTAGAGAATACTCGCCCGATTACTCGGCGATGCCAAAGAGCTTTGACCAATTTTTGTTCCATCCCCAATTCTCGTGAGCCAATATAAGTTATTTCTTGCTCCTTCAGGTCCACTATTCCTTGTTCAACCCATTGGTCTAACTGTTCTGGTAAGGTTGCAAAATCAGCATCCGAACTCAATACCCATTTGCTTTTTGATGCCAGTACTCCTGCCCGAATCGCATTGCCTTTTCCAGCGTTTTGAACAACATTGATAACCTTGAAATCCACTTGTGGAAACTGCAATTGAAGCTCTCTTTCAACGCCTTCGAGCATCGTTTGAGTTTGGTCTTTGCTGCCATCGTTTACCATAGTCACCGCATCCACATACTGATTTTTCAATAGGTAGCCTTGAAGGGTGTCCTTAAAAAAAGGAATTCGCTGTTCTTCGTTGTAAAAAGGAATGATTAAATCAACCACGTTGAATGAAAATTAAAATGAGAATCAAAATAAATGAGCTAAAAATCAGTTAATTACCAAACGCTTAACCTTAAGTTATTTTTTTTTAAATAAAAAAATCGATCAGAAAGAGTAGGGGATTTTTGGGGGAAAGGGCGTAATTTTTTGCCTTTGTAGAATAGGTTTTTCTTCTTGTAAGCCAGTGCTTCTAAGGAGTTTTTTAGGAACAAAAAACGGGTTCGATAAGTAGAAAAAAGCAGTTTGTAGTTCATATTGCAGTCTTGACAATCGGTACGTAATTTTGAGAATTGCGCTGCAAATATCTACTATTTTTACCGCCTGCCGAAAAAATTAACAGACTTGCCAATGACTTTTAGTATACTTCAATGGGAGATTACGTTTTGAAGGTTGAGAGTGAATCCGTTACGCAATCTTCAAAATCTCCTTCAATTTAGTCACCACTTTATCCACTTCTTCTTCGGTATTGTAGCGTGAAAAAGAAAAACGGACATTGACCGTAGTCGAATCTACTCCCTGTAATGCTTGTAAAACGTGAGAGCCTTTGTCGACACCTGAACTGCAAGCACTTCCTCCCGATGCACAGATTCCTGCAATGTCTAAGTTCAACAACAAAAGGTCTGCATGAATACTTGGAGGGAATGCTACATTGAGGATTTTGTAGGCAGAACTGCCTGCTGCGTCTCCATTGAAGGAGATACCTGGAATGTGTTGTTGCAGGGCGGTCATCATCCTGTTTTTCAAGCCCAAAATGTGTGTTCGGTTTTCTTCTAAATTTGCGTAAGCGAGGTCGAGAGCTTTTGCCATGCCTACGATTCCATAGACATTTTCAGTGCCTGCCCGCATGTTGCGTTCTTGCGAACCGCCAAAAAGAAAAGGTTGGATGGGGTGGTCTGCATTGACATAAATGAAGCCTACTCCCTTGGGTCCATGAAATTTGTGGGCGGAACCTGTGAGGAAGTTTACCTTGGTGGCTTGTACATCAATGTGTTCAAAGCCCCAAGTTTGTACAGTATCGGAGTGTAGGAATGCGCCGTATTGTTCGCACAAATTGCTCACCTTTTGGAGGTCTAAAATATTGCCAATTTCGTTGTTGACGTGCATCAAAGAAACCATTGTTGGTTCGCCTTGAAGGGATTGAAGGATTTCTTCTAAGTGCTTCAAATCTACATGCCCATTGGGCAGCAATTTTACAGCGTGTTTTTGCAGTCCATCGTATTTTTCGAGGGCATCAAGGGTATGGAATACGCAATGGTGTTCGATGGGAGAACTGACGATGTGTTTTACGCCCCAATCTCGGACGACTGCATTCAATGCCATATTGCTGGATTCTGTGCCACAGGAGGTGAAGAAAATTTCTCCAATGGAGGCATTGAGGTGTCCTGCAATGATTTTTCTGGCTCGTTCAATGGCGGTTCGGCTGCGGCGACCTATTGAATGAATAGAGGAGGCATTGCCATAAAAATCTTGCATATAAGGCTGCATGGCTTCCAATACTTCAGGAGCTAATGGTGTGGTGGCAGCGTGGTCGAAATAAATCATCAAGAACTTAGTTGAGAATGAAAATTGGAGGTTTGGTGATGTGTGGGGAGACTCATCTGTAACGGCGAATTCATTCGCCGTTACAGATAAAACACTATTTGATTGCTTCAATTTCATCCCTCCCACATCTGTCCACAAATATCGGAGAATTATTGGTCTTTTACTTCACCTCCAAATTAATACTCTTCACCTCCAAAACTTTATTACTTGGGGTTTTGACCTTGATGTCCGTAATTCGGTACAAGTCACCAGATTTTGCCTCCAAAAACAAGCGGCGGGTAGAATTGGAGAATACATTTCCGTTGTTGAGTTGTGATTCGGGAGCAGAGTCGGAAGGGTAGCGGGTGACTTTGCAGCGAATGAGTTGGAATTTTACATCCAGGTCTAAATCCGTATAGCCAATCTTCAAATTTTTGGTGTTTCGTATCTTGGCTAAGGTGATTTCTCCGCCAGTTTTGCCATCAATCATGGCAGTGGGTTTAGGAAGTTCCTGGGCTTCATATATGGTGGTTTCCATCAACTGAGAAGAACCACTGCTACGGTCAAAAATTTCGACTTTCACCTTACCCGCTTTGGTTACTTTCATCACATATTCGCCATTGTTGCCCGTAATGCGGACATTTTCCCCTTTGAATTGCAATTGTTTGGTGTCGATATTTGGGTCGTCTATACTGAAAGGATAATCCACACCAACATACAAAAGGGCATCTGATTTTTCGACCTTGGGGCTTGGGATGTTTTTGGTTTGAGTTGGTTTTTCAGTTTCTGTATCTGCGGAGTTTGTACCTCCTTTGACGGTGAAATCTTTTGTGCCGACAATTTGTGGATTACCGCCTACTTTCGCACGAACGGTTAGGGTCACTCGATTCCCGTTTTTCACATTCACTTTAAATTTTCCCTTGCTTGCGTCAATGGTTGAAATGCTGTTGCCCTCTCCACTTATTTCCAAGCGAATCGTGCGAGAATCTACTTCTGCAATAGCTACTTCCAACTCATTGTCTTTGTCAAGCTCTAATACGCCATCTTCTCCATTCAGGTTGGTGATACTCCACAGCAAATCGTCTACGGGATTGGTCACTGGACTTGCATTTGGACTGGGTTTGGGCTTGTCCAAAACCTTGAAGGAACGATTCGCAACCACTCCATATTTTCCTTTTTTGCCATTCACCTTGGCGAACAAATTGATTTTGGCAGTGCCTTTTTTTTGTGGCTTCACATTGTAGAGCCCTCGCTCTTTGTCAATGGTTTCGATATCGACCCACGAGCCTTCTGCAATGGGCGTAACATTGGCAAGTTCGATGCCCGTAGCCTGAATGCGTATTGGGTTGTCCCCTAAATAGAGTTCGTCTGCGCCTCCTTTGGTGAGGATTTGGAAGGCAGGTTCTTTGGTCGCTTCTGGCTCTTTGACTTCTTTTTGGAGTTCCTCTTGGATGGTTTCGGTATCTATCGAGGGGATGTCCTCGACAACCTCTTCTCTCTGAATGGGTTCTTGGGTAGGAGGTAGGATGCCCAGATTCTCCAAATCTTTGTTGATTTGCTCTCGATTGAAGAAGTACAACAATCCGAATATTATAAGAAGGACGAAGAATATATTGCCTTTTTTAAGTTTCCCGCTTTGTGCCATTTTGTTTTGTTCTGTTTTGAATTTCTGTCATTCATTGAGACGCAAGACTTCGTAGAAAGGTTACTTTCCGTTAAGACTGTGTTCTCGTATGATAAAGGTAGTACAGTGGCAGAAAGTTCCCAAACAAATGTTAAGGAAGTTGAAGATAAGGGAGGATTTGAACAGGAGCTGCTAGGTACTATGTAAAAAACCAAGAGTTCTTTGAAAAAAATATTAA
>JBGCDY010000654.1:0-5216 GCA_045105835.1 Chitinophagales bacterium | reverse complement strand
TGCTTAGGAAATTGTGTGATTTTTCCTCCATTGTCTCTTGACCCTCTAGAGACATCCAATACTTTGCCACTGTTGCGGTTGAAGATGATATAGGTATCAGCACCTGCTTTTTCAAAACCAAATTGTTGATTTGCTCCACCGTGTTTGTCCCATTGTACAAGCTGTGCACCATCTGCTTTAGAACCTCCAGGAATATCCAATGCTCTGCCACTGTTCACATTCACGATTACATAGTATCCATTTCCTTTAGGCTCTAAGCGAAACTGTTGGTTGATTCCTCCATGATTTGCCCATTGGTGAAGTTTTGCGCCATTTGCTTTAGAGCTACCAGGGATGTCTAATGCCAAGTTGTTGTAAGCAGGAATGATTTGGTAAGTAGCGTTGTGGTCAATTGTTGCGAATGTAGGACTTGCAACAGGAGTAGGTTTTACAGCAGGCTTAGTAGATTGTGGCATCGTCAAGCTGTTCAGTTTTGAAGAAGTTTCTACAATCGTGTAAAGTGGAGTTTTTCTCTGGTTACCAACGGCATACATCACTTTTTTGGTGTGCAAATCCAATTGAAGAGAAACATTTCGTGGTTTGTCAATCAAGTAAACAGACCATTGATCTCTGTGCGTTTCGACAAAATTGTGTTTTCCGTCTTTCACAGAAACTTCCTGCCATTTTTTACCTTCCTGTTGCATGAAGTAACCCAATTTTGCACCTGCATTGTTACCGTAAATCAATTCTTTCACAAGCCAGCCATTTACTTTAGAAGAAGTCTTCATAATCGTGTAAATCGGCGTTTTTTTTGTATTGCCAGCACTGTAAATTACTTCTTTTCTATGTAAGTCCAACTGAATGTTTACATTTCGTGATTTATCAATCAAATAGACTGACCATTCATCTCGGTGGGTTTCAGTAAAGTTAAACTTGGAGGTTCCGACTTCCCTCCATTTTTTATCTCCAATTTGTTCATATACACCCAGTTTTTTGCCTCGTTGCCCAAAGTCAAGGTAGTTTACACTATAACCATTGACTATTTTGTCTTGTGCATTCATGGTTTCATTCCCGAATAGAAAACAAGATACTGCGATGAAAGCAATGAAAAGAGATGATTTGAAAATGTTCATGTTAAAATGAATTTTAAGGTTTTAAGATTGTTTGTGTTGTCCTTTTTACTAAAGACACCCTATTAGACGACCTCCTAAAACCTCTTCCGACAAAAACAGAATAAAAAAAAATGATTCTTTGAAAAAAACGTGGAGAATGTAAAGATTACGGTAGTCTGATTTTCGTAAAAGAATAATTATTAGAAAATTATTTGGCTGATTTTCATTTGGTTAGCCTGCTTTAGCCTTATCTCTTATTTTTTCAAAGAACCCAAAAAAACTTTTTTTATTTTTTATTGGCTCTTTGACAATCTCCATAAAAAAATAAAGACTTTGGCAGTTTTAGCTTTCAAAGCATCTATTTATTTGAGTGTGTCACAAATCGGTTGTCAAAATTTATCTCTTTCACAAGCTGCCCTGAAAGGGCATTAGCAATAGCGTAGGGCAAAGTTTACGACGCCCTACGAGGTAAATGTATAAATGTAAATTCAGCCCTGAAAGGGCGTAAGCATTCAAACGGTTTTATGCTTACGCAGGGCTAACGAAACTCTTTTACACACCGTAGGGCTTCGCCCCACGCTATTGCTTGAACCCCGTTGGGCTTACTATTGCAACCGATTTGTCACACACTCATTTGATTTGAACAGATTTTTATCAAATACGAACTCAAAATCCATCACCTTGGACCGATTGTCCTTATTTCCGTTTTGATATTGTCTTAATTTTGTAGCCCAACAAATCATTAACAGGTATTTGTATGGAATCAAAACCTGTTTAAATCTTATTCCCCTTATGGTCTTAGCCCGTTCAACATTCAAGTACCAAGGTCAAATTCTCATTGAAAAGATAAGGATTCGTCCCCCTTTTCGATATGAAGCTATTTTTCAGAATAGCGGTTGTTTTATCTTTTTCAAAGAGAGAGGACCTAAACTGCTTTCATCAGAAAATAACGTTCAGGTGGGTAGTAAAGAAGCAGTGCTGCTAAAATGTGGGAGTCATTTTTTGGATTTATTGAGAGAAACAGAGAATAACCAAATTGAAGTGATTGTGGTGCATTTGTACCCTAAGGTGCTCAAAAAATTATACATTGGAGAACTGCCTGACATCATTGAAAAACAAAGCAATCGCAAACAAAGTCAAGTAGTTGCGTCAAGCGATGTAATTGCAAAATTCATTGATTCTCTGGAGTTTTATTTCCAAAACCCTTCTTTGGTGAACAATGATTTATTGGAATTAAAAATCAAGGAGTTGATTCTATTGCTGGTACAATCGAAAAATGTCAATTCAATTTTGGAGTTGGTAGCTGATTTATATTCCACCAAAACGGTTCATTTGAAGGAGGTTGTCGAATTGCATTTATACTCCAATTTGAATCGAAGTCAATTGGCAAAATTGTGCAACTTGAGTTTGTCTTCTTTCAAACGAGAATTCAAGAAAGAATTCAACGACAGCCCCAATAACTATATCACTGGAAAAAGACTCGAAAAGGCAAAAGAGCTGCTAATCATTACCGATTTGCCCATTAGCGAAATCGCTTATGAAGTAGGTTTTCAAGACCCCTTATATTTTACTCGGTTATTCAAAAAAAATATGGATATCACTCCCTCCAATTATCGAGTAGAACATTCGTTTTGAACCAATCCTCCATATTTACGGACTCTTTCTCCTGTTATTCGCTTAGGAAAGCCAGTAACTTTGTATCGAAGTTAATAAGTTGTGTAACCTCCATTTTTCAGAATTAAGAATGGCTCTAATCGAAAGGGATTGACCTTTTTCGAAAATACAACTTATGTCTAAGGAATACTGCAAAAATAAGATTACAAATTCCGCTTTGCTTATTCATCCGATGAAGGCTTCCAATATTCTGGTTAATAACACTTTACATTTCAGCCCTCATCGGATGAATTTTACGGGGTTAATTCAGCCGCATTCCTAAACAAAATCAATCACATAAAAATTTAAAAAAATGAAGAAGGTAATTTTTTTCGTATTGCTGGGGTTTCTTATGACCTCGGCATTTGCACAAAAGAAGGTAAACCAAAAGAAAGAAGGCAAAAAACTCATGGAAGTAAACCGACAGTGGGCAGCCGCAGCTACGCCCGAGCAGTTTTTTAGCTTCATAAGTCCCGATGCCTTATTAATGGCACCAGACAAACCTGTTGTTCAAGGACATGAGGGGATTGGAGGAGTCTTAGCTGAATTTCAATCATTGCCTGGTTTCGAGATTAAGTGGGAACCACAAGAAGCTTTTGTCTCAAAAAGTGGCGATTTAGGCTATACAGTAGACAGAATTTTGGTCTCTTTTGATGGGGAAAAAGGAGAAAAAGTAAAATTATTTGAAAAGGGGGTGACTGTCTGGAAAAAGGATGCAGAAGGGAACTCGAAATTAGCTGTTGACATCTGGAATATTGACCCAACCATTCATTCTATCTACAATTAACAACAACAATAAATGAAGCATCTCATTTTTATAGCATTTGCAGTTTGCCTTTTTGCTTCTACTTCAAATGCTCAAACTAATCAAATTCAAGAACATCAATCTTCAAATCTAAAAACAATGGATACTAAAAAAACAGAAACGCAAAGTTTCAATGAATATCAAGAAGTGGTAAAAGCTCTTCAACCTTATATCGAAAGTGCTCGTACAGGCGATGGAAAATTAAGCCGTACTGCCTTTTATGACCATGCCCATATCGTTGGCTCGATAGATGGAGAGGTAAGTAGTCCGAATGCAGACCAATTTGCGGATGCGGTCAGTGCAGGTGGGCCTTCAGAAAATGTTCAATCCCATATTGCGTGGATTGATATTTCTGGGCCTGCTGCTGCAGCCAAAGTAGAGTTTATTGGCTGGGGTGGATTCCGATTCACTGATTTCTTTGTTCTCTACAAAAAGGATGGAGAATGGAAAATTAGCGGAAAGGTTTACAATTCGCATTCCCGAAATTAATTCTATTCATTTGATCCGTCAAGAAAACTTGGGTAAGCTCTATGCTGCTCAGGTTTTCTTTTTAGATTAAAAATACGTTTCTCCGTATTCCACCTGTACCTCACTCCCCAATCAACAAATAACCCGCCCACTGAATCGGCGCTTTTCCCTCCAATATCATCTGCCGTTTGGCTTCATTCAATGACAAAGCATAGCCTTTTTGCTCCAATATGTGCTGAAATAAATGTTGGGTCAATTGACAAGAAGCTTTGTCATAGACTTTGAATAGGGTGTAAATGACATTTTTTGCACCAGCATAGAAAAAGCCTCGATTGAGTGCCATGACTCCTTCTCCTTTGGCGAGTTTGCCGACTCCTGTTTCGCAGCAGCTCAAGACGACTAAATCGGCATTGAGTTCAAGATTGTAGGCATCGGAGAGGTAGAAGATGGAGGAAGGTTCGCCGACACTTGTAAAGTTCGGCGACACCTGACCGCTTCTAACGTCGCCGTTAACCTCCCCCTGCCCCCTCCAAAGGGGGAATTCAGACGATGGCGAAGCCTGTCCCGATTGCTCGGGATTCTTCGCTACATCAGGCGACAAAATAATTCCCGTCAAATCGGGTTGTTTTTCATTGTAGAATCCGTGAGCCGAAATAAGGACGTATTTGTGTTTGCCAATGTTTTGGAGGAAATTGGAGGTATTGGCTTCGGTGTGTAGATAGGTTTGTGTGGGGATGTTTTTGGCATTGAAGTAAGATTGAACAGAGTTCACCTCTTCTTCTGAGTGAATCAACTCACTGTAGGTTTCTGCTCCAATACGGACAGAACGGGTACTTTCTTCATTGTATAAGTTTATGGTTATAGGGCTAGCCTGTAACTCATCTTCCTCATTTTTATAGACTGGTGCAAAACCCACAAAACTGACTTCCTCCAAAGTAGAATGGGCTTCCATCTGTTTTTTATCCCTATTTTGAAGGGCTTGATACCAAAGGGTAGCAGAGTAGTGGTAGCTAATGTCGTATTGGAGGAGAAGGTAGGGTAAGTCTGCGTATTTTGTATTTGTAGCCACCTTTTCTGTTAGCAAGGCTTCAAAGGGAATGGTGTTTAGTATTCCTGCGGGGATAATTTTGAGATTAGTGATTAGAGATTGGTGATTAGTGATTTGATTGACGCAATGAGTAATTCGTAGAGTTCAAAAG
>JBGCDY010000653.1:0-1820 GCA_045105835.1 Chitinophagales bacterium | reverse complement strand
GTGTGGTCATGGACAGCAAACTGGCAGAACAGAGAGGTTTGCAGCCTTTAGGTGCTTATCGTGGAATGGCAGTAGCGGGGTGTGAGCCAGACGAAATGGGCATTGGCCCTGTGTTTGCTATTCCGAAATTGTTGAAGCAGCATGGACTGAAAATGAGCGATATTGGATTGTGGGAATTGAACGAAGCTTTTGCAGTACAGGTATTGTATTGTCGTGACCGTTTGGGTATTCCAAATGAATTGTTGAATGTCAATGGTGGTGCGATTTCGATTGGTCATCCTTATGGTATGACGGGTTCTCGAATGGTGGGTCATGCACTGATTGAAGGCAAAAGACGTGGTGCGAAATATGTGGTTTGTACGATGTGTGTAGGCGGCGGAATGGGTGCTGCTGGATTGTTTGAAGTATATTAGTGATTGGTGGATTGGTGGACTGGTTTTCAAAGGTTTCACAAAAGTCCCTTACCACTAAAACATTCAATGAACCGTTTTAGCCTGAATAATTCATGAAGCTATGTCTGTTATTGAAATTCCGTAGAGACGTTGCACTGCAACGTCTCCTATTCTGATTTGAAAATCAATATTCTTTGATAGATTCCGTTTCGGGTTTTGTTTTCTAACTACCTTACAGACGAAGGTATTGCGTTCAAAGACCCTATAGTGCTAAGACGTTGCACTGCAACGTCTCTACGAAATCTATGAATTATTCAGGTTAGTCAAAGAATCAAAAAAAATAACATCAACATAGAGAAATCGAGGAGGCAGATATATCTAAATCTGATTCTCGATTTTTCTATTTTATATTGAATACAAATAATGAACAGAGTAAAAAATCAATTCAATTTAGAAGGCAAAGTAGCGATTGTAACAGGTGCTTCAAAAGGCATTGGTGAATCCATCGCACGAGGTTTGGCAGAACTGGGGGCAAAAGTCGTCGTTAGTAGCCGCAAACAAGAAGCAGTCGATGCAGTAGCCGCAAGTTTTAAGGCAGATGGCTTTGAAGCAGTGGGGATTGCTTGTCATGTGGGAAGGGAAGACCAATTGAGGAATTTGGTGGACAAAACCATTGAAACCTATGGCGGAGTGGATATTGTGGTTAACAATGCTGCAACCAATCCTGTGTTTGGTCCAATCGTTCAGGCAAGCGGCGAAATTTTTGACAAGATTATGAACGTCAATGTGAAGGCTTGTATGCTGTTGGCGAATATGTGTCATCCGAGCATGAAAAGCAGAGGTGGTGGTTCTATCATCAATATTGCATCGGTGGAAGGAATGAAGCCTTCTTTTGGTTTGGGAATGTACAGTATCAGTAAGGCTGCGGTGATTATGCTCTCTCAAAACCAAGCGAAAGAATGGGGAAAAGATGGCATTCGCTCCAATGCGCTTTGCCCTGGCTTGATTCAAACCAAATTCAGTTCCGCACTTTGGAAAAATGAAGCGGTTTTGAAGCAAGTGGAGAAACATTTACCTGCTGGACGCATGGCTCAACCCGACGAAATGGCTGGTTTGGCTTTATTCTTGGCTTCTGATGCTTCAAGCTATTGTACAGGAGGCGTTTATACTGCTGATGGTGGTCACATGATTGCAGGGTAGTAGTGAGACGTAAGATTTTAGACGAAAGATAAAAGACTGGAATAGACAAAAAAAGGTGGTGATGTTTTCAAAACATCACCACCTTTTTTAATTTAAGATTTCGTCAAGTACAATTTGCTTGTTTACAAAGCAGAGAATTGTTTGAGTTTGAATTTGAGCTTTGAATTTGTGTTTTTCTTAGTGAACCGTTCTAAACGACTTGTCCCATCGAATCCACTCCGACCAAGT
>JBGCDY010000652.1:0-4396 GCA_045105835.1 Chitinophagales bacterium | reverse complement strand
AGACTGTCTGGTAGGAAATGATGCTTTTGGAGAAAATGAATTCTACATTAAAATCAAAAATAAACCCCCAATGCACCTTTGAATACTTGAGGGTTGATACATTATTCTACAGAATAGTAAGTTGCTCTCTTAGACGCTTGTTTCTCTGCCCTAATACATTTTCCTAAAAAGTGCATCTTTTTATTTTGTAACCAATAATCGTTCGTGAGCTACAAAACCGTTATCAGCAGTCAATTGTACAATATAGATACCTGATGCCCAAGAATCCGCATTTACTTCCACTTGATAGTCTTGGTCTGCTTCTGTCTTACCTTTATGAATCGTTTCTATCAGCTTTCCGCTCAGATTGTAAACCTTGAGTGTTGTAAAGGCATCTTCTGGGAATTTGAAAGAAATTACAGTGTTGTATGCGAAGGGATTGGGTTGAGCAGTTAGACTATTGGAGCTAATAGTGTTTGCAGTTTTTCCGCCACGACCACGTCCACTACGTTCTCGACTTACATTGACACATACTTTAGAAACGATGCCTTCGTCATCTGTTATGACCGCTTGGTATTCTCCTGATGCCAGACCACTAATCGTATGTGATCCTCCAGAAGTGCTAATTGTGCCTTGTACATTATTAGACCATTCCACATCATATGGTGCTGTTCCACCTGTCATCTCCACAGTTATCGAACCATCATTGTGGGTGATTCCTGTTTCTTGTGTCATGTTTGTGTTTGATACATAAGGCAGCTCACTACTTTCGGCTGTCTCGAAGCAATTTGGAGATTCAGATGCTGTGATATTCCAGACACCATTGCCAACTACTTGATAGACACCCGCTCCTTTTTCGACAATTATTGCTCCACCTTGTGCGCTCATATTGTATTCAGTAGTTGTGGAGATGCCTGAAAAGGTGATAATTACAACTCTGCTGATAGAACCTACTTCGCAGCCAGATTCAGGAGTGACGATTTCCATTTCATAGGCTAATTCGCACACTGAGGGGGTAGGAATGTAAATAAGATACAAGTTAGAGTTGGAGGAAAAATCTGATTCGAATAAATTGATTTTTTCATGCTTACGGATTGAATTATCCTTTGATTGATTCGTCTGGGCATTAGAGATGGTAAACCAAAAAAGTAAGGATACACAAGAGAATAGTCTAATAATTTGAATCTTGTTCATGGAATAAGAATTTTAAGTTTAAAATAAGGTTTGCTTTGTCGTAGGGTTTTAATTTTTATGAAAATAAATAGGTGGGTAATGCAGTAAATCTGGAACGAATTTAGGTCAAAATCAGACTCAAGACAATGGAGTTTGATGGCTTGGCAGAAGCGGGTGATTGCTTGGTAGGGAATGGCAATTTTTTGGCTGGTGGAAATAATAATATTTTGCTTGAATCATCAATAGCGAGTGATTTAAACTACTCACTATTGATAGTTCTTTATAATATTCTATACTTTGGATGAGGTAAGTTGGAAAAGGGAGGTGAGACGTAATTAATTGATAACTAAGAATTTTTATTTCGTGTAAAAATAATTGATTAGTAGTTAGTTAGGGCTTTGTTTTTTACACCTCATGTCTTTAGCCCAAAGTCTTCTGTATTAGAAAGGAAAAGAAGAAGTAAAAAAGCTTAAATTTTCTACAGTAAACTAACTACCACTAAAAGAAAAACCCTATTAATCTTTTTAAGGATCAATAGGGTTTTCATTTTCAAATTACTTGATTTTCTATCGTTTATCTTCATCCACTTCAATACGCTTATCCTGGTTTGCCAATTGCCAAAGGGTGTGGAAAATCAAGCGACCACGAGTTTGCATCGCCTCAAAATTAATTTTCTCCACCGTATCAGTTGGTTTGTGGTAATCCGCATGAGTCCCATTGAAGAAAAAGATAGACGGAATGCCTTTTTCTGCAAAATTGTAGTGGTCAGAACGGTAGTAAAAACGATTGGGGTCGTTTTCGTCATTGTAGGTATAGTCCAAATTCAATTTGGTATAGAGTCTGTTCATGCGTTCGTTGATGTCATGTAATTCACTACTCAGTTTGTCTGCACCAATCACATACACATAGTTGTAATCTTCGTGTTTGTCGTCTTTTCTTCCGACCATATCTGTATTGATACAAGCGACCGTTTTTTCGAGTGGGTAAACAGGATCTTCATTTGCATAGTGCTTTGAACCCAACAATCCTTTTTCCTCTGCGGTCACGTGCATAAACAAAACACTTCGACGTGGCCCATTGCCCTCTTCTTTGGCTTTCACCATAGCTTCCACCATTTCGAGCACGGTCGTTGTGCCAGAACCATTGTCATCCGCACCATTGTTGATGTTTTTGCCAATCGTACCAATGTGGTCATAATGGGCAGTTACGACAATGATTTCATCCTTCAAGTCACTTCCTTCTACAAATCCCAAAATGTTATTTGCTTCAATCTGTTTTGCATAGCGCTTTATATCCGCACTCACCTTGTTTTTGACTTTGAAGTTATAAGGTTTACCCGAGGCATTGATTTTAGCTTCCAACTCTTCCACTGTTACCTTATTTCTCTTCAAAATCTCATTAGCAACTTTAGAACTGATAAAAACAGTACTCATCTTGTTGTCTCGTTTCTTGATACTCTTCTGCAATTTCATTGAAGTACCTTTGATCCAATTTTCGTAGTAATTCATGCTTTCATCATAGTCCTTCACCACCACCAAAAGTGTTTTTACTCCTTTACTACGGGCTTTTTTTGCTTTTTTGCGGGAATTGGTACTCCATTCAGAAGGGATATCCATTTTGGACACATAAAAAGTGCCTTCCTCATTGATTGGCTCATCAGCCAACACCATCAATGTCTTTCCTTCCACATTCACGCCAAAATAATCATCATAGAATGGATCTTCAATGCCATAACCTAAGAACATTATTTTTTCCTTCTTCAAATTAATATCAGAGGTATAGCGTGGAAAACAATAGAAGTCGTCCAAAAAGTTGAAACTTTGTTTTTTTACTGTTATGCTCATATTCTCGCTCCACCCTTGTTCAATCAAAGGAACGGGGTGATAATAACCATTGTCTTTTCCAACAGTAGGGAGATTCCATTTTTGGTAAAACTCCGTAATGTAAGCGGCTGCTTTTTGCTGTCCTTCTTGACCTGTACCACGACCACCATATTCATCAGAAGCCAAGGTTGTTAGGTGTTTTTTCATATCTGCAGCAGTGATGGTAGCAGCGTATTTCATAGCTATTTCATCCAATTCTTCAGCCACATTGGCATCTTTTATTGGAGTAGATGTTTCTATGGTCTCTATAGGAGAGATAGGTAAATCACTAACTGTGGTTTTTGGCATTTGAGCTACTGCCCAGTGCGAAAGACACAAGGTTAGGATTAAAAATAAATGTTTCATAGCATTCTTAATTGAAGATGGTTTATATGTAATAAGAGTTTATAAGGGGTTACTAAAGGGGAATATTTTTTTCTATTTTTAATGTTCAAACATTGAAAATCTTATTTGAGTTTTATTGTTTCATTAGGCAAAGTGAAAATAGTATCCATACCTGAGGCTTAGATTTTGAGGTCTAATACTTGAAAGGGATTGACTGCTCTTGCAATGAAAAGCTTTAAAAAATCAAAAGTCTAAAATGGGAATTGTTTTTTTGATTAAACTCCACACGCAATTTTGTTTACCCTACGTGCATGGCGACCTCCTTCAAATTCAGTGGTTAGAAAAATATCTACCATTTGTTGGGCATTATAGGTGCTGATAAATCGAGCAGGCAAGCAGATGACATTGGCATCGTTGTGTTGTCGCGCCAAAGCGGCCAACTCATTTTGCCAGCAAATTGCAGCTCTTATCTTTTGGTGTTTATTGGCGGTAATTGCCACACCATTTGCACTTCCACAAATGAGTATACCAAAATCCACTTCTTGAGCTTCTATTGCATTGCAGAGAGGGTGAACATAATCTGGATAATCGGCAGAATCAGCAGAATAAGGACCGAAATCCTTTACCTCATAGCCCTTTTCTTCTAATTGTTGTTTTACAAGGGTTTTGTATTCAAAACCTGCATGGTCTCCTCCAATGGCGACTCGAATCATAGTGCGTGTGTATTTTTTGTAAGTTGATTGTTTACTTAGATACAAGTTGTGAGGACTTGTTTAAATTTTTGTCCACACAATTGCTATCACAAATTTAGAAAAAATTATTAGGGAAAAATTCAAGTGAAAGATTTGGACTTTGTTAGTTCTTGCTTTTTTCTTCAATAAAAGACTGCAATTTATTGATTTGTTCTTGCAGCTTATCAATTTTTTCCTCCAAAACAACCGTATTGTCTATGGTCATTTCATCCACAAAAATGGCATTGGTAATGGACAAACCGAATATACCACCTGTCAAGACAACAAAAACAAAGTAAAGCCGAG
>JBGCDY010000651.1:0-3420 GCA_045105835.1 Chitinophagales bacterium | reverse complement strand
CGATTGATAGGCTTTTTTAGCCCAGCCTAAATTGTATTTCATTGCTTTATATGGTTTTTGGTTCGGTAAGGAAAACTTGGATTGAAGGAGAATAGTTCCTTGTGATTTACCTTTTTCGGTTTTTCCGTTTGTTAGGGTGTGTGAACATAGCCTGTCCCGATTTTTATCGAGAAACTGCTAGGTACTATGTAAAAAACCAAGAGTTCTTTGAAAAAAATATTAATTTTATGCTACAAAGGAGGTCGCCTTAGAGCGAGCATCCAGTGTAGGCAGGATTTGTATCCTGTCTACTTTTTTGGATGACTCTTTAACATTTTCCTTTTGCTTGTTTTGTTGGTAGTTTGGGTTATATACTTCATCATTTTTGAATAGGGCGTAAATGAGAATTAAGGCTTTTCTCTGCACAGCTACATATCCTTTCATTTTGATTCCAGAACGTTCCAAAACACGTTCAAAAAGTTGCTTAAATGCTGGTTCATGTTTGACCATGCAAATGGCAGGAAAATACATAGCTCTACGAATGTGAGAATTGCCTTTCTTGGAAATTCTTGTTTTACCATTGATAGATGTTCCCGATTGCTTTTGCACTACATCATATCCTGCATAGCTGATGAGCTGGGAGCGAGAGGTAAATAGTTCAAAGCCATTGGTTTCAGCGATGATTGTAGCAACTGTGACCATCCCCAAGCCTTTGATTTTGCAGATATTATCGATTTTCTTTTGAAGCACATCATCCGCTTGGACGGTTGTTAGAATATCTTTTTCTACTTGTTTGATTTGTTTTTTGAGCAAATTTAGACGTTGTTTAGCTCTTTTAATCACTCCTTTGTCCGCTTCAAAAGAGTGGGCTAAAGCGTGCAATTTGTTGCTTAAAGCCGTCTTTTCTTCGAGTAAATTGGCTCTATCACGAGTCAGTTGCTTGAGTTTGCGAATTTGATTACTGGTGGGTTTCCATCGAAACAAATTTCTCTCAATTCCCAACTGCCCCAACATTTTAGCATCTACTTTGTCTGTTTTTGTCTTCAAATTCAAACTTTGAGCATAAGCCTTTGATTGATTAGGAAGTACAACACTAACAAAATAATCATTACTATGTAAAAAATGAGTCAAATTTTCGTAGTAAACACCTGTGGCTTCCAAAGTGATGTGTACTTCTAAATTTTTAATTCGTTTTTTTTCTATCCATTTGAGAAAGGCTTTAAATCTAGCAAGAGTGTTTTTGAAGGTGCGAGTACCTTTTATGACCTTGCGACCACTAGCCTCCAAGTGATAAAAACAGGCTTTGAAATCATCTTTAGAAATATCGACACCTATATTTTGCTTAATAACTGAAATTTGAGGTTTTTTAACAGGCATTTTCAAATGAATTAAGGGTAATGAAAAATGGTTCTCTCTGGGTCTTTTCTCGTAGTTTTATGGTGACTGCAACTGACTTTGAGTAGCGTCCTAAGTACTATTCAGACTCTAAAGAACCTCCCTAAGGCAGAGTATTTCTAGCAGACTACATACATCTATAAAGATGTTGTTTAGATGAAAAAGCTTCTGCCTTCGGTGGTACCATGTTAATATTTTTTCAGAACTTTTCTGATTCTTTTTACCTCATATTTCCATTATTGTAAAGATACGAGATGGAAAGGAACTCATTAATGATTTGTTTTCAAAGTATTGGGTTCTATTGCCCTGTGCTTTAGCTCGGGGATAAATTGTTTGCCTTTTCAAAAAGGCTTTAGCCACTGCAATGAAATGGTTAAAATCCTTATTATCTTCGTTTTACCCTTACACTTCCTTAATTGGATTACAATATCTAATCGGTACTTTTAAACATTTTACCTGTTTCAAATTTCCTACAATTTACACAGAAGATTCCCCGAGGTCTCGGGACAGGCATTGCAGAATGACAAAAAGAGGATGGGCAATTGATGGCAAATAATCAGGTCAATAGTAATTCATTAATTTACCCCGATTAAAATACGGGGCAAGTTTTGAATTTACTTTAGTAGTTTGTCGACATCATCTTACCAAATGGATATTTAGCAAAAATTCTCCTATCCAATCAGAAGATACTTCCAGTATGACAAAACGCACTTGTTATCTTTCATTACTTGACCGTATCATCTTGAAGGGCTGCTTAGTTTTGAATTTGCTTTAGTAGTTTGTCCGCTTCATCTTATTGGGTGGATATTTAGCCAAAATCCTCCTATCTATTCAGAAGATTCTTCCAGAATGACAAAAAAAGGGGCAAAACGCACTTCTTACCTTTCATTACTCGCCCCTATCATATTGAAGGGCTTTAATTTTGGATGCAAAAACCGATATTTGGGCTTTGATTACTTAATTTGCAGTTTGCGTATTATTTTTGTCAAATCCAATATCAACAAAACCAACTTCCATGAGAATATTCCTTTTTCTATTCATCGGACTTTTGTGTTGCACTTCTGTATCTGCCCAAAAGCGTAAAAAGAAAAAAAAGCCCAAAGCCCCTGCAAGGATGGATACTTTGGTGACCGCAGATGCCTATAACCCAAACATCAAGCACCTCACCATCCTCAAAAACGACATCAAAGAAAGTACGGGTAAGGTAGTCAATGACCAAAAGGAAGGCTTTTGGAAGACCTACCACAAGGGGGGAGAAATGAGTAGCCTTTCAGAATACCGCAATGGGAAATTGATTGGGATGACTGTCAATTTTAATAGCGCAGGAAAAGGTGTAAGCCAAGTAAATCATCCATTTGTGAACGATACCACTGTGACACAAGATGAGTTGATTCCAAACTTGCAGCACTATACGATTTACAATGATATTGGATGGCTTTCGCAAACGGGTGATATGTTGGAGGGTCAGAAAACGGGCGTTTGGCGCGATTTTCATCCCAATGGGAATGTTGCGAAAATGACGACTTATAAGGGCGATAAAAGAAATGGCATCACCTATATTTTTGATTTGGATGGCGGTATCGAACAAGAAATCTCTTATGAAAATGAACAGCTATCGGGACGAAAAATCACCTATATGCTGATGGGAAAAGGGAAAAACCGTTCTTATAGACCTTTGATGGACGAATCTTATAAGGCTGGAAAATTGGATGGTGAATTGAAGAAGTATACGACAGTAGGGAAGCTTCAAGAGATTTCTAACTACAAAACAGGCATTAAACACGGCTCTTCAAAATGGTATTATGCTGCTAATCGTATATTGAGTGAATTTGAGTATCAGAATGGCATATTGACTGGTGCTTCAAAATCTTACCACAAAAATGGCAAATTGAGCAAAGAGGCGAATTATAAGAAGAGTAAATTGGATGGTGATTTCAAGTCTTATCACAGCAATGGAAAGGTGGAAAGTGAGGGCAAGTATATCATTGGTGAAAAAGATGGTAAATGGTCGTACTATGATAAAAATGGTGAGGTTACCAAACAAGA
>JBGCDY010000650.1:0-3681 GCA_045105835.1 Chitinophagales bacterium | reverse complement strand
CACCGATATGATCACCGCCCAACTGACAGCTCAACAACGACATATCAAATCCAAGAATAAAGGTTTCGTAAGGAGCAGGAACGGATGCCCACTGATTGCGATAGGTCAGACCTGCTCTATAACTCCCATTGAGGTTACCTGTCATTGCAGGGTTAATCATTAATGGTTGAGAGTAAAATTGAGAAAGGTGAATGTCTTGAGCAAAGCCAATTTGAGAGGCAGTCAAGAGTATTAATACGACAAATAACTTAGTACACGTTTTCATCATAGGAGATATTTAATAAAAGGAGTTACTTTTTACGAATTTAGAAACGCTAAAGTAAGTAGTTAATAGCAAAGATTCAACCTTTTTTGGAGGAATGCATTGTATCATACACTGGCTTTAACAAATATACTCAAAATAAACGGACAAGCTTGTAAGATTATTATGGCTTGTCTACAAACATTCTATTTGAGTCTTTTTGAATTTCTTCTTTTTTTATTTTAAACCTTGTATGGACAAAAGACAAAACCTGCATCACTATCCCCTGAAATAATAAACAAACAGGCGTATTTGGTAGCGTCTTTGTAAATATGCTTAAATGTGGCGACTTTTTTTTGTTCTATAAGTGATTTTTTGACAAACTCTTCAATTAAGGAAGCATTGAAAGACCAATCTGTTTGCATTTGTTCTGCAATAATTATTGGACGACCAATATTCATAGATGGCTCTCGGTGTGCGACAAATATGGGGTATTCAGAGATTTTGTTGTCGATTACTCCTTTAGCTATTTTTTGGAGATAATCAGAGTAGATATCTACATCGTGCTGGACATTTTCTAATATTTGCTCTGGTAAATGCATTATAACTGGTTTTTTTGAAAAGAATAAGCAATCTGCAATGGGTTGGAAATCAATCAATATTAAAACGAAGGCAAAAGGAAACTTGGTTTTCTTATTGGTTGGTATTTTAGTGGGTTGATTTATTTTTGAGGGACTCTCAAAAAGTTGTGACTACAATTATAGCCTTTTTTGCCAATGTAAACAAATAGGAATATCATCGTTTCAGACTTTCGCTTTTGTGTTGTGCAAAATTGAGAAACTAATACATTCATTTTGCTATCTGCAAGACAATGTTTTGCAGGTTTTGATGGATTCCTTTGGAGGAAGAAGACTGCAAAAAACGACCCATTTTTTACGATTGCAAAGAGAGATTTTATCATCATCTTCAAAAAACTGTCAAAGAACCAATTTAACTGTGTTGGAAAGACATACCCACAGAGCATTCTGCTGCTTAGTGCCTGAAAATTATTTTCGCAAGACTCAATTTTGAAGGGATAGGGAAAAACTCGATATTGACAGTGCTTGCTTGCAAGCTTTAATTTGAATCCTGATTAAAACACGGGACAAGTTTCGCACTTGAGTTTTTTATTTGAATTTCCCTTACTTATCTTGTGCCTCAAATAGAAGAAAGGATGTTTGAGCGGATAAAATATTGGTATCGAGGAATGCGGTATAAGCACAAGCTGGACAAAACCGAGATTCGATACATTTTGGATAATGTCAAAGAAGGGGAGGTTGCTGTGGATATTGGCGCACACAAAGGAGCTTATTTGTATTGGCTTCAAAAAAAAGTGGGCGCTAAAGGATGGGTTTTCGCCTTTGAGCCTCAGCCAAAATTGAGTAAGTATTTGACGATGATGTGCCAAAAGAATAAAGACAAAAATGTATTCATTGAAAATCAAGGGCTATCGTCCAAAAGAGGAAGCTTTGAATTGTACATTCCTTCTGGCAAATCCTCCTCGCCTGGCGCAAGCTTGGAAAAACACGATTCAGAACCAAATGGCTACCAAAGTGTGGAAATACAAACAACTACTCTGGACGACTATTTTTTGAAGGAGCGCAATTTGAAGCCGCATTTCTTGAAAATTGATGTAGAAGGGCATGAGCTTTCTGTCTTCAAAGGAGGAGAAGAATTGTTGAGAGAGGCAAAACCCAAGATATTGGTGGAGTGTGAACAGCGGCATCTGGGAGAAGTCAAGATTGAAGAAGTGTTTGCCTTTTTAGTGGACTTGGGCTACAAAGGATTTTTTATTTGGAACAATGAATTGAAGCCTTTGTCAGAGTTTGTGGTTGAAAAACACCAAAAAATCAAAGAAGGTAGATTTTGGATGTCCAAAGATTACTGCAATAATTTTATTTTTGAATGAGCCGAGTTTATTTTATAAAAGACACCACTATTGGTACGATGGCACGCCCAAGGGGTGGCGATTGGTTATTGGATGACCTGAGTGCATTGAAGCGAATCGGGCTGGATGTGTTGGTTTGTTTGATGGAACAAGAAGAACTCTATGAGTTGGATCTGCAAGACGAAGCCGAGTCATGCCAACATATGGGCATTGACTTTATCCATTTTCCCATTTCGGACTTTGGATTACCTGCCGACGAAGAAACTGCTAAAAAGCTGGTACTTCGATTGAAGGGCTTGGTGGAAGTGGGCAAAAAAGTGGCAGTGCATTGTAGAATGGGCATTGGACGCTCTTCTACGATTGCAGCAGCTACTTTGGTCACCTTAGGAGACCATACTACAGAGACTGCCTTTGAAGCGATTCAAAAAGTACGGGGTTTGCGAGTCCCAGATACCGAACAACAAATCGAATGGGTGAAGCGTTTTGAGGAACGGTGGCATCGAAGTTGATTGCTCTTGAAAAATTAGGTTTTAGATTTTCATTCCTTATTTTAATTTTCATTCTTTCCCTTATGAATATGATTCGGTTGAGTAGCTATATATTGTTAGGTTTTTTTGGTGTATTGTTGTTACAAAGTTGTGGAGAAGAAGCGTATGTGCCCAAACCAAAGGCGTATTTTCGCATCATTTTTCCAGAACAAACTTACACCTCTTTCGATTCCGATAGCTGCCCTTTTTCGTTTGAATATCCAACTTATGCAAAGGTGGTAAAGGACAGTATGTTCTTTAATAAAAAGACAGAAAATCCCTGCTGGATGGATGTTCAGTACCCCGACTTCAATGCCAAAATTCACCTCTCTTACAAGGAAGTAGGTGGAAAACTGGAAAACTTACCAAAGTTTATCAACGATGCCTACAAGCTCAATTCCAAACACGTTAGAAAGGCAGATTATATCGAAGAAGTTCCGATCCAAAACCGACATGGAGTTTATGGACTGCAATATGAAGTAGGCGGAGATGCTGCATCTTCGACACAGTTGTACCTAACTGATAGCCTCAATCATTTTATTTGGGCATCACTGTATTTTTCAAGCGCACCGAATGAAGATTCCATTGCACCTGTGGTGGATTTTATCCGCAAAGATTTGAACCGATTTGTAGATAGTTTTGAATGGAAGTAGCTCGTAGTGATTCGTAAATTTAGTGACTGGTGACTGGTGACTGGTTGTCTAAGGTATTGGTAGTTATTTTTTTGTGCGGTATTGGCTATTGTGATAAAGAAAAAAATCAAAATAACTCAGGTTTTAACTAACTCTAAAACATTTCTCTTTTAACTTGTATTTTGCGTTTGCGTTTGCGTTTGAGTTTGCGTTTGAGTTTGCGTTTGAGTTTGCGTTTGAGTTTGCGTTTGCGTTTGAGTTTGAGTTTGAGTTTGAGTTTGAGTTTGCGTTTGAGTTTGAATTTGCGTTTGCGTTTGCGTTTGAGTTTGCGTTTGAGTTTGCGTTTGAGTTTGC
>JBGCDY010000649.1:0-1931 GCA_045105835.1 Chitinophagales bacterium | reverse complement strand
TATTGGTACATCATCACCGACAACAATGACAATATCTTGGCTTACCTCAATTCTGCAAATGGAAACACTTTGGATTTGAGTGCTGCACCTGCTGGCGAATGCCATGTTTGGGGATGGAACTACAAGGGTGAACCGAATCCAGTGATGGGCGAACATATTTCTACTTTGGGTGATGGTGATTGTGAAGATATTTCTGACAATTGGATTACGGTCTATCGTGAGACTCCCGATGGCGGAATGGTTTCTTTGACGGATGGGAGTACAAGTTATGCGAACTGTGCGGGCGATATTACTTTTGATGTGATGCACTCGACGACTGCTCCAAACTTGTCTTATTGGTACATCATCACCGACAACAATGACAATATCTTGGCTTACCTCAATTCTGCAAATGGGAATACTTTGGATTGGAGTGCTGCACCTGCTGGCGAATGTCACGTTTGGGGTTGGAACTACAAAGGCGAGCCAAATCCTGTAATGGGCGAACATATTTCTACTTTGGGCGATGGTGAATGCGAAGACATTTCTGACAATTGGATTACGGTCTATCGTGAAACTCCCGATGGTGGAATGGTATCCTTGACAGATGGAAGTACGGCTTATTCGAATTGTGCGGGCAACATTGTTTTTGATGTGACACATACCACAGATGCTCCAAACTTATCTTATTGGTATATTATCACCGACAACAACGACAACATCTTGGGCTACTTGAATTCTGCAAATGGAAACACTTTGGATTTGAGTGCTGCACCTGCTGGCGAATGTCACGTTTGGGGTTGGAACTACAAAGGCGAACCGAATCCAGTGATGGGCGAACACATTTCTACTTTGGGCGATGGCGACTGTGAAGATATTTCCAGTAATTGGATTACGGTGACCCGATTGGAAGGCAATCTGACCTTATCAGAAGGAAACAGTAGTAGTACGGCTTCTGGCTTAAATATCTATACTGTAGAAGCCTGCGATGGGCAAGCACCTTATGATGTTTCTTTGGATATTGCGAATGGTTTTGCCTCGGTTCAGGAGTTTCCTTCAAGCAACCCTGACTGCATACAATTGCAGATTACTTATGCGAATGGTGCTGACTGGACATTGATGGTTAGCGATGCAGCTTGTGGCGACCAAGCATTTACGAGCGATAATATTGCAGCTACTCCTTTGTTGGTCATTGATGATTTTGATACCAGTAATGAGACTTGTCCTGGCGTGAAGGATGGTTCTACACAAGTGAATGTTTCGGGAGGAGATACTTCTTGTGGTACTTATACCTACAGTTGGACAGGACCAAATGGTTTTGTTTCTGCCGAAAATCCAATCTACGACATTGCTTCTGGCTTGTATGAGGTAACGGTAACAGACTGTGCGGGAACAATGGTGACTTCCGAAATCTATGTGTCGAGAACCAATAGTGGTGGTCGTGGCAGAGGTCGTGGTCGTGGGGCTTGCAAAACGGTATTGGAAGAAATGGTTTCTGACTTCAATTTTAAACCCAATCCTGCAACTGATTTTGTTCAAATTTCTTTTGACATCCAAGAAGACCTTCAAATGTTTGACATTCACTTGATGGACTTGACAGGTCGTTCTTTGCAGCAAATTTCGGTGGATGGAAATGGCTCAGTGAGTATGGACTTGAGCAATGTACCAAATGGAATGTACTTAATCAACCTTCAAGCAGATGGTCAGGTGATTCGTCAGGAGAAATTGGTTTTGGTAAAATAACAAGAATTTTATTGGATTAGAGAGCTATTGTTTAGAGTGAAAAAATGCCCTCGGAAGCTGGAAAATGCTTTTGAGGGCTTTTTGTGTTTTTGGGAGACTTCAAAATGATATTGAAGCGTTTGTTTGGTTTTTAGATGTTGTAACAAAACTTTGTTTGATAGTATTGGGTATTTTGTTAACTTTGGGTATATATGAAAGTAGTTGTGTGT
>JBGCDY010000648.1:0-3385 GCA_045105835.1 Chitinophagales bacterium | reverse complement strand
CTCTTTTGGTGATGAGTAGATTGGTATGCTATTCCCACAGCTCCAACACAACAACCTACTTCAACAAGTCGTATTCTTGCGATTCCCTTAACCAAAATGCCATAGCCGTGATTCCCCACGATGGACAATATTTGGTGGCAGGGATTTATCAAGGCAACCATTATAGCGCATTTTATGTACGTGCATTGAACCAATTGGGCGATGTAGCGTGGGAAAAAATAGTAGATGAAGGTGAAGGGCATCGATTTATGTCTGGTGGAAGTTCGTTCATAGAGACAAGTGATGGGAATTTTGTGATGACTGTGACCCAGTGTTTGGAAGTGAATAATTCTGGTGAGCCTTTGGTGCAATCTATTGTACTTATCAAAGTAAATGAAAACGGAGACCTTATCTGGAAAAAGAATCTACACAATGCACAAATACACAGTGCTCGTGAAGTTTTGTCAACTGATGATGGAGGATTTGTAGTCGTAGGTTATCAGAAATTGGAGGATGGAAAAATACATGCTTACATCGCAAAACTGGATGTTGAAGGAGAAATGGAATGGGACAACCAACTGAGAACGGGAAATAAATCATTGGCTTTGTCAGTAGAGGTTACGAGCAATAATGACTATTTGTTATCTGGTTATCAAATAAATGACGAAACTGCTACGGATATGTTTGTGACCAAAATCAATGAGAATGGTGCTTTACTTTGGACAAAAAACTATGGTACTTCCGAACATGATACAGGAGCAACAGTCAAAATGTTGCCGAGTGGTGATTGTTTGATGGCAGGAGCTATTCGTGAGCAAGGCATCAAAAAAATGTATTTGGCGCAATTGGACAATCAAGGTAACATTGTATGGGATAAAATCCACAATTTGCCGAACATTGCCAATATTCAAACCTCCATTCAATTGACCTCAAATGGAGGTTTTGCAGGAGTGGCTTATCATGAGAATGCTTTTGGTAAGACAGCTCCAATTGTATTGTTTTTTGATGAAAAAGGTGAATTAATACACAAACAAAACATTGATAGTCAGTCGGAGAGCAATACTTATATCAAAGACATGGAAGCTACAAATGATGGTGGTTATATTTTGTCGGGCTACAATTATAGCCAGCAGAATAGCTGGGTTTTGAAAACAGACGGAGATGGTTATGTTTGTGAAGAATTGGATTGTCAAATAGGTGGGCATGAACTGCTGACCAATGTATCAGACAATCCCTTCACCGAACCCATTCATTCTCTACAAATTGCCCCCAATTTTATTGTCTCTCAAGCTACAATGAACTATCAATTGCCTGTTAATCAAAACAATGCACTTGTAGTGGTATACAATCAGTCGGGGCAGTTGGTTCAGCGTTTTTTGTTGGATAAAAATCAGGGTACTGAATTTATTTATGCACAGGATTTTGATTCAGGAATGTATGTTTACCAGCTACTTGTGAATGATGAAATTGCAGAGACTGGACGGTTTAGTATACAGTAACAAGAATGGGTGGTTCGTAGGAATCTCTTCACATTATTACGAACCACCCATTCTTGTAAACTATTGTATCATTAGTTTACCATTCTCAACCCTTCCCTTTTCCCATTGCAGCCTATAAAAATAGACTCCAGATTGAAGTCCAGAAAGCGTTAACTCATTGTGCTGTTTCCCCTTCAAAGTCATACTTTTAACCAATTGCCCCAAGCTATCAAATAGCTGCAATGTGCCTTCTTGAAAGGCTTGATTGGGATTTTGTTCCAAGGTCAAAACGGTGTTCGTAGTTGTAGGATTGGGAAAGATTTGAAGGCTGGAATTTGAGCTGATTAAAGCAGAGTTATCTTCAATGTTGGTGATGAGTCCATTGTCGAAAAGGTTTTGTACATAGTCGGCTGCTTCTTGGATGGGCGCAAAACTTGGACAAGGATATTCTACGCCTTCTTCTACCCACAAAGCTGCAAAATGTAGTTCTTTTTGTTCGTTTACCTGCATAGTGAATGGACCAATACCCATAAACATTCTTACATCTGCAGGATGGTAGTCCAATGAACACATTGACAACCCATTTTCGTCTGTTGGATCAGAAGGGTGCATGTGTAAGAAAGGGGTATTATCGTAAGTCATAGAACTTCCATCCTTTAGCAAACCCCACAAACCACGATAAGCATGTGTTTCGTGTTCAGGGAAACCCCAAATGTTTGGGTCTCCATTTCTATTCCAACAAGTGTACATATCACTGTATGTTCCATTTGATTTTTGAGGCCCTTGTAGTAGTTTGAGACCTACTATTGGAATGTTCTCTTTGTATATCCCATCAAAATCATCTCCATTGTAAGCAATTCCCATATTTCGCAAGGTCTCGCAACCCGTATAGTCATCATCAAACTGTCCTAAGTCTACATCAGCATACATTCCAATCATCATAGAATCCATCCGAAGGGGAGATCTATTGGTGAAAGTGTACTTGTAAAAAGTGTGGTTTTGAAGCTCAGGAACAGAGTTGTAAGCATAAGCCATGGCTTGGATTTCCATTCCAAGGGTTTTGTCCAAGAAAGGAGAACCATAACCACCTTTGTCATTGAAGACCCACCAAAGGGCTTGGTCGCCTAAAATTTCGGGGAAATCACCTTCTGTTGGGTTGTAGTTACTGTCGCCATTGACATCCACAAAAGGAGCGAGTTCTCTTTCGGGAGAATAGGCAATGTGTGGATTGTTTTTTGCAGGCCACTCCAAAATATCTTTTGGAATATTGGTGAGTAATCCTTTTCGGAAAGAATCCACAGTTGATTTGTTGATTTTCCAAACCCTATCATAATGTTCACACACCTCTACATAGGTATCGCCAATATCATCCAAAGGGCCGGGGAAATATCTCGGTTGGGTATCTCCAACGCCTCCATAAGTTTGGAATACAATTCTTTCTCGCCCCATTTCATCGACTGCTCCGAGCCAAAAATCGAAAGAAAGAAAGCTATGTTTCCCACTTCCTTTTGGAACTTCATAATGAGCTTGTGCTAGGTTTGAATCGAACCACATATTTCCACTCGCCCAATAGCGTGCTTTGACATTGTTGATGTCCAAATCTGCAAAGTTGACTCCTTTTTCGCATTGAGGGGGCTGGGCTTGGAGATTGAAGTGAATGAACAGAAAGAAAAATAGGATTTTGAAGTAGGTGTTTTTCATATTTAGACAAGAATTTAGGTTTCTTAGGAATGCTTTACAAGAATTTGCGGTTCGTAGGAATGCTTGTAGTGCATAGTCAACATTGAGTTGATGGGCAATGTAACCTCCAAATTTATTTGGGAGGTTGGTAATCAGCCAATTAAAATTGGCGATTACGTTGGCAACCCATCATTTTAACTTTGACTGAACAGTAGTAAAGTGAGTAGATTCTTACGAACCACAAATTC
>JBGCDY010000647.1:0-8538 GCA_045105835.1 Chitinophagales bacterium | reverse complement strand
ACTCTCCATTGTCCCAAAGGTGTGCATTGGGGTGTGCGCTCCCAAAAGAACGGGCATCGCTGTCCGACATATACCCAAAACCCATGTCGAGCGTCTCCACAATGATTTGCTTCAAACCGTTTGTTCCTTCTGGAAAATCTTGATAACCATACACAATCGCTCGCTTGTCCCATTCTCCAATACCCACATCATAGGCTTGTGAAAAGTCCAAATCTCCCGTTTCGGTGAGGGTGACATAAGGATGCGGATAATCCATGACCGAAGCTCGATTGTTTCCACTTGCTGCAAAATTATGCGCCAAACCGAGTGTGTGACCGACTTCGTGAGCAGATAATTGTCGCAATCTCGCCAAAGCCATTTCCTGCATTTCTTTGGAAACCGTTTTGCCCTCTTCATAAGGCGCAATCAAACCTTGTGCAATCAAAAAATCCTGTCGTACCCGCAAAGAACCCAAACTTACATGCCCTTTGATGATTTCGCCCGTGCGAGGGTCAGATACCGAACCTCCATAAGACCAACCTCTTGTGGCTCGGTGTACCCATTGAATCAAATTGTAGCGAACGTCCATCGGGTCGGCACCTTCGGGAAATATTTCAACTCGAAAGGCATCCTTATAACCTGCTGCTTCAAAGGCTTCATTCCACCAATTTGCTCCGTCCAACAAAGCCGAGCGAATCGGTTCAGGTGTGCCTCTATCGAGGTAATAAACAATCGGTTCGACGGCTTCACTCATATCTGCCAAAGGGTCTTTTTTCTTCAGTCGGTGTCTATAAATGAATTGTTTTTGAAGGGATTGGTCGATTGGAGTGGCATAATCGTAATAGCTCATACTAAAATAGCCCGAACGAGGGTCGAACCTACGAGGTTGATAGCCACCGTCTGGTAATTTTACAAAAGAGTGATGTTGGCGAACCGTGACAGATTCGGGGCTTGGTGTGACCGCACGAATATAGCCACCTTGTGGCTTACCCACAAAAGTGAGGGTAGCTTCAAATTCACTGTTTTCTGGAAAATTTTTGGTGCGTGGAAGATAGAAGGCAGAACGGGAACCGTCCAAGCTATAGCTCCCCTGTTTCGTTCTCTGCAAAGTTTCGGCAACTCCATGTGCATCTCTCAAAAAGAAAGAACTGGCATCCACCAAAATCCGCTCATTCGTTTCGGCACTCACTTCAAAGCCCCACAAAACGGATTGTGCAAAGGCTTCTTCAATGGATTGTTTTTCGTCTTGATTGTTGCTTTCTGCTCGATAGCGATAATTCGGCTGCACCATTAATACTTTTGGTCCTACCCGCACAAATTTGACGACTTCTTGACCGCCCAATTGTCCTCTGTCCAAACCGATGTCATTAGAACCCACGCCTGCGGCAAGTGAGTGAACGTATAAAAATTCTGTGCCCAGTTGATTGATTTCCAAATGAATCTTGCCTTCTTTTTTGTCCCAATAAAAAGGAAAGTAGCCTTCCATTTTTTCCATGCCAAGGGTTTTGGCTTCAATGGAATTTTTGGGAATACTTGAACTGGCCGTTTGGGGCGCATTGCAGTTGGAGAAGAAGAAGAGTGGGAAAACACAATAGAGAATGAATTGTAAATGATTCTTTTTCATGTTGGCGGATGATTTTTGGTGCTATTTTATGTTTGTAGAGGAAAGTTAAGAATTTTTTGGAGTGAAATCCTAATTGAAGGAGGGAAATGAGCATAAAATAGAGGCTGTAGCAGTTTTTGTCAAAGAAGCTCGTATTTTTGTGTTAAGGGTTTTAGCAAATAATAATCTACGAATTTGACGAAGGTATTTATTTCTAAAACCCTAACAATATGCCCATGAATTTGTTGGTCTTTTGAAATATGAATTTTTATGAATAACTTATTGAAAATGAAAGTTTATTTTATTGGATTACTGTTCTGTTTGATGGTGACATTCCTTCAATGCAATACTTCGTCAGAACCTGAAAGGTTGATGAACGGGGTGAAGTTTCCGAATATTGAAGAAACCGATACTTTGGGGAATTTAATTGCAGTAAATTCTTTTGAGAACAAAATTGTATTGGTAGATTTTTGGGCTTCTTGGTGCAAACCTTGTTTGAAGGCTTTCCCTGAAATGGAAAAAATGTATCAGAAGTACAAGGATGCAAAAATCGGGAATGCAGATGGTTTTGAAATTTACAGCGTTTCATTGGATGAAAGCCGCAAGGCTTGGGAACGTGCATTGAAGCGGCAAAATCCAAGTTGGAAATACCAGTTTATAGACACAACTGCTTTTACCTCAAAGTACATAGAGCAGCTTCAATTTGAAGAAATTCCTGCCTATTTCTTAGTGGATGAACGGGGAATCATTATTGGAATTAATCAAACTTTTGCATGGATGGACTATGAATTGAGGCGACGAATGGAGTAATTTTGCAGGAAGACAGAAAGGAGGTGCGAGAAGCGAGATTTTAACTTTCTTAGGGTCAAGAAATAAAGCCCGATTTAGACTTTTGAAGTTTTACTTTAAAAATTCTTGATTATAATGAAAATCAATCTCATTCAAAGAAAAAACTTCAAAAGCCTTCATGATAAAAGGAGTGATTTTGTAAAATATAAAACACAAATACTGTCTTTTTAGTCAAAAAAAAGAGGTTTTCTGTCATTATGGCGCATAATGTTCATTGGCAAACTTTTTGGTTCATTTTGGTGATATTCGACAGGCTAAAAATAAAATTAGACGATGAGTAAAAAAAATATAGAAGTGACAATGAAGGAAATGGCAGAAAAGGAAGCGAAGAAGATTGTAGATCAGGTATTTAACGAAGCTGGTGTGGATGAGGAAACACCAGAAGTGGAAGAGGTGGATGCTGCAACAGATGAGGTGACCATAGAAATCAATGGAGATACTGCCAAAGAGTCGGAAGAAGCAGTAGATGATGGAGCAGAATTGACAAAAGCACAGGAAGAAACGGCGGAGTGGAGAGATAAATTTTTACGCTTGGCAGCAGAATTTGAGAACTACAAACGTAGAACTTCTCGTGAGCGAGTAGATTTAATCAAAACGGCTGGTAAGGAGGTGATTGTAAATATGTTGCCTGTTTTGGATGATTTTGAAAGAGCTTTCAAGGCGAGCGAAAAAGTAGAAGATCCATCGGCAAAAGAGGCAATGAAGGGCTTTCAGTTGATTTTTAACAAATTCAAAAGTACCCTTGAGCAGAAAGGATTGCAGGTGATGGACTGCAAGGGAGAAGATTTTGACCCTGAATATCATGAAGCTTTGACAGAAATTCCTGCTCCAACTTCTGATCTGCAGGGAAAAATCATGGACGTGATAGAAGATGGTTACTATTTGAACGAAAAAATTATTCGCTATGCGAAAGTCGTAGTGGGTAAATGACTAAATATGTTGAAACGAAAAGGGAAAAAGACTGAATGAAGGCTTCAAAAAAAAGTTCTTTTGGGTATTTCATCGAGGTTAATTGTTTGATACAAATCAATCTATTATAATGGCAAAGCGAGATTTTTATGAGATTTTAGGTGTTTCCAAAACTTCTACCGAAACGGAGATAAAAAAGGCGTACCGTAAGGTGGCTTTGAAATACCATCCCGATAGAAATCCTGGGGATTCAGAATCTGAAGGGAAATTTAAGGAAGCAGCCGAAGCTTACGAAGTATTGAGTAACAAAGAGAAACGAGCAAGATACGACCGCTTTGGACATGCGGGTGTGAAAGGCAATCCTGGTGGCGGTGGATTCCATGGTGCCGGCGGAATGAATATCGAAGACATTTTTGAAAATTTCGGTGACATTTTTGGTGATATGTTTAGTGGTGGACGTGGTGGCGCAAGAGCAGGAGGAGGTCGTCAACAAAGAAATACTGGGCGTAGAGGAACCAACTTGCGGGTGCGTGTGAAATTGACCTTGGAGGAGATTTCTAAAGGCGCACAAAAGAAGATAAAAGTACCTAAATATGTAGGCTGTAATACTTGTTCTGGAACAGGTGCCAAAGACGGAAGTGCTTTCTCTACTTGTACGACCTGTAACGGAATGGGGGCAGTGCGTCAGGTGACAAATACTTTTTTGGGACAGATGCAAACAACAACGACTTGTCCAAATTGTCAGGGGGCAGGTAAAATGATTACCAACAAGTGTACCTCTTGTAAAGGTGACGGTCGTGTGTATGGCGAAGAGACGATTACGATTGATATTCCTGCTGGTGTAAGTGAAGGAATCCAATTGTCTATGACTGGCAAAGGAAATGCTGGAGAGCGTGGTGGATCTGCGGGTGATTTGATTATTGGGATTGAAGAGATTCCACACGAACACCTTCAAAGAGAAGGTAATGATGTCATCTATGCACTTCACATCAGCTTTATTGATGCGACATTGGGAACGACGGTAGAGATTCCTACTATTAGCAGCAAGGCTAAAATAAAAATTCCTCAGGGAACTCCTTCTGGCAAAATTTTCCGATTGAAAGGTAAGGGCTTACCGTCTGTGAACTCTTATGGTACAGGAGATCAATTGGTAGAGGTGAATGTTTGGATACCTAAGAGTGTTAGTGCGGCAGAAAAGAGCACATTGGAGAAGTTGAGAAACTCCCCGAACTTTAAGCCAAATCCGAGCAAAGGGGATAAGAATTTTTTTGATAAAATGCGCGACTACTTCCATTGATATAGAAGCAAAATGATTGAAGCAAGTTGCTCTCAACAAAAATCCCAATCTACAAACCTCTTTTTAGAAAGAGAAAAGTGGATTGGGATTTTTTATTGTTTTTGTACGATTACTTAGGCAGTTTCTACTAATATTTCCTCGAAATCGCCTTATTTGTTTATTACGAAGCGTTGACAAATATTGCAAAAATACTTCCACTTTGATTTGAGGTGAGATAGAAAAGGGGGCTTATATTGACAATAATCATCAGGGGGGTATTGCTCGTTGGAAATTAAATTTTGATCCTTGCAGTATCCTTTATTGTCAAAATATTTGACTACTTCAAAAGTAGCTTTGTGAAGTGCGAGCTCTCTGGCAAGGTTATTATCGTGTTTTAATCGGGCTTCAAATTGCCTTTTTCTTTCCAAAGGCAATCTTCCTTCCTCATACATTTCGATTTCTATTGCACAAAGATCCTCTTCAAAAGCTTTGCTCGCTTTCCGTTTTGCTTCAATTTTTTGCAATTCTGTTTTGTCCAACTGCCCAAGAAGGTACAGTTCTATCCATTCATATATATCTGTAGAATTGTTCATTTTTTTAGGGAATCACTTCATGGAAAGTATTGGTGAAAACTCAAATTAGCAGGTTGTGCTTTGAAGGTTTCACATACAAAATTGTAAATAGAGAAGGAATTGTATTAGGGGGAAATGACTAAAGTTTGTATATAAATGCAAAAATGGTGTTTTTGTTTAGGAAAAGAGATTCTTTGTGTGTGAATAGTTTAACGAAACTAACCCCAAAGCGGTTAGAATACCACTTTGGGGTTAATTGTTGTTATAGATTGTTGTATAAAACAGTGCTAAGAGGGTCTACTAATTACTTGTGAATTGTAGACTTGTTCTTATTGTTCTGTTTATCCGTTGGCAGAAGCCGCAGATTTTCCGCCAGCAGCTTCACCTTGGCTTGGATTTGGCATTTCAGCCGTTGCCGTTGCCGTATCAATCACTACTGCTTCTTCTTCTAAAGGAAGTACAGAAATGAAAGTACGATTTTTGCGACCTTTGGCAAATGATACCAAACCATCTGTTTTTGCGAAAATGGTGTGGTCTCTACCAATTCCTACTCCTGTTCCAGGGTGAAATGTAGTTCCTCTTTGACGAACAATGATATTACCAGCGATAGCTACTTGGCCACCGTATATTTTGACTCCAAGTCGGTTACTTTGCGAGTCACGTCCGTTATTACTACTACCTTGACCTTTCTTATGAGCCATGACAAATTTATTTTATAAAATCGTTAATTACTAGTTGTCTTCATGGTTATTGAAGCACCAAAATTAACCAACGCTGTTGATTTTTATTTTGGTAAGATATGAACGGTGTCCATTCTTTACTTTATAACCTTTACGTCTTTTCTTTTTGAAGACAATAACCTTATCTCCTTTTAAGTGCTCCAAAACGGTAGCAGAGACACTTGCACCACTTACTGTGGGTGTGCCTACATTTACTGTCTCGTCACTAGAGGTAAGTAACACTTTATCAAAATCTACTGATGTGCCTTCTTCGGCATCTAAGCGATTAACAAAAATTTCCTGCCCTGATTGGACTTTGAATTGTTGACCAGCTATTTCTACTATTGCGAACATAAGCCTTTTTTTTTCGGTTGGCAAAGGTAGAGATATTTCGCCTTGTTGCCAATTTTTTGTTTGATTTATTTGTAATTAGAAAAAAAATGTTGAATGTTTTTGAACTTTTACTTATTATACTGCTCTAAAATACAAACTGAACACCATGAGATTCTTCAAAATAGTCATTGTTTTTTTTCTAATAAATTTCTGTACAGATTGTATCGCCCAAGATATAAAATATGCACGAGAAGTCATTGATAATTTATGTTCTCCAGAAATGCATGGTAGGGGTTATGTGTTGGAAGGAGAAACAAAAGCGGCTGTATTTATTGCAGAAGAATTTAAACGTTGGGGCTTGAAGCCTTTTGAGGATAACTATTACCAAGATTTTATTGTTTCGGTGAATACTTTTCCTGAAGATATGCTTTTGAGTGTGAATGGTGTAGAATTGGAGGCAGGAAAAGATTTTATTGTTTCGCCTTCTGCAAAGGGGCAGTCGGGGAGTTTTAAGACGGTACATTTGAAGGATAGTAAGATAATGAATAGGAATACTTTCAGTAAGCTGATGCTGAACAAATCTTATACGGATAAAGTGCTTGTGTTTGATTATGATGCAAAAAACGCAGTAAAGGCAAGAGAACGGGCTAAATTGTTTATAGGGAGTCACTTAGACGCTGGAGCATTTATCAGTGTGGAAGAAAAATTGACTTGGCATACGGCAAGTAGTGTAGACAATTTTACGCACATACAGATAAGTCGGGCTGCAATGCCTTCAAAAATAAAGGAGGTGGGAATCAATATTGATGCATCTTTTCAAACCGATTACCAAACACAAAATGTTGTGGGATATATCAAGGGAACGAGGTATCCTGATTCGATGTATGTGTTTACAGCTCACTATGATCACCTGGGAAGATTGGGGGCTGAACAGTATATTCCTGGAGCGAATGACAATGCGAGTGGTGTGGCAATGTTGTTGAATTTGGCGAAACATTATTCCGAAAACCCTCCAGAACATTCTATTGCTTTTATTGCTTTTGGGGCAGAGGAATTGGGTCTGATTGGCTCAAAACATTTTGTAGAAAACCCATTGTTTCCGCTTGAAGAGATAAAATTCTTGGTGAATCTCGATATTGTTGGAACAGGAGATGAGGGCATTACGGTGGTGAATGCAAATGAATTTCCTGATGCGTTTGCTCGAATGGAAGCTGCAAACGAAAAAAAGGATTATCTACCACAAATCAAAAAAAGAGGAGAAGCAGCTAACAGCGATCATTGGTTTTTTTACCAGAATGATGTGCCATGTTTTTTTATCTTTTCTTTGGTAGGGATTCAGGCCTATCACGATGTTTTTGACCGTCCCGAGACACTTCCCCTCACTGAGTTTGAAGATTTGATGCGTTTATTGGTAGATTTTTGTGAATAACACCATTATTGGCAGTTACTTCATGTCCGACAACGGTTTTGGGGACTGATCGGTACTGTCTGTACTGATGTTAAATAGGTCGCCACCAAAATCCATACCTTTCAATAAGTCCAACGCTTCTTGGCTTATTTTCACATCTCCACATTCATTACAATCATTTAATTTTTCTTTGTTAGTCAGTTCCGCAGTCATTTCACTGTTGTGGTCAAGTGTAGGAACTACCGCCAAGAGATACTGGCTTTTGATGCGAGATCGGAGACGAATCGTTATATAACCATCTCTGTTGAGTATTTCAGCGATTTCGCAGTGGTCAAAAAGCGTTTTCCCATCTTGTTCAGATAGGTTAAGCACCTGGATTGTTTTGTCCAAATAGTCACCTTCTACACTCAAAACTCCTTGTTGTTCATTGAAAAAAGCTTCAAGGTTAATAAGGTCTTCTTTTGTAAAGGCTACAATGCGATGGTTTTCATCTACTTTTTTGAAGTTGAAATCGGTTGTTTTCACATCACAGAAACCACTTGACTGAATGATATCGGTTTCAATGAGTGATTCTTCTTGAGCATAAATATTTGATTGTCCTACGAGAACTACTAAAACTAGATATAGAATAGTTTTCTTCATCATGGCATGTGGATTTTTTAGAGAAAAATATTAAAAAAATATTGGGAATTATTTTTGTCTAATTATTGGCGCTATGTTTAGAAAAATGCTTGCTTAATCAAGCTGATTTTCTTTAATTATTGCACAAATCATACCAAAAAGAAAAGCCTTACTTGCTTTTCATGGCTAAGTAAAGCTTTCTTTATCAACAGCAATTATTAAGAATTGCTATTTGAGACGCTCATTTTATCAAAACAATTAGTTTTAGT
>JBGCDY010000646.1:0-3333 GCA_045105835.1 Chitinophagales bacterium | reverse complement strand
TAGGCTGTACAAACAGAGCTAAAAACCTCGTTCACTTTTTGTGACAAAATTCAAGCCGAGGAAGCTCGTTTTTTCACCAATTTCAAGTCTTTACATTTGATACTTTCGAGAGCAAGCCTTGTTTCTTCTAATGAAAAATGTTTCCCAAAAGTAGCAATGGTAAAAATAAATTCCGTCAATCCACTTCGATTATTGGGGTTCACTTTGGTTTTAAATTTCCCGAAATAACTCTCAATAATATCAGAAGAACAAAGCAAAAAATTTCGCTTCAAAACTTCGGATTTCATGGTTAAATTCTCCAGATAATCCTTGCAATTTTCTATGAAAACACTTGCTTTTTCTCCTGCTTTCATGGCAATAAAACTATCTAATATTTCTTGTTTTTGAGCTGCCTGAAAGCCTTGATTTTTTAATTGAGCACAAACCTTCTTGAAAACAATTTCTACTTCTATCAAAGATTGAATAAAGTCAGTGTTTTCCTTTAAAAAAGTAAGTCTGTTCTGCACTTCTCCATCTAAACTATCCCAATTAGCTAAGGTCTTTTTTGCCCAATTTACACACGGGAAAATATTGGCAAAACGCATTTTTCCTCGCATCGTTGGAGGCATATATTGACTTTTGGTCTTACTTAAATTCCAATCACGACGTAATTTTCCTATCAATTTTCGGAAGGCTTCAAAATCTGCATCCTTTTCATAAATACGTTTTAGATATTTCGCTAAAATATGGGTGCAATCCTCTACATGAGTGTAGTTCAAAGTTTTATAAGCCTTACGTAGATTTGTGCCTTCATCACTTACCACATATTCTACCTCGTGATGTGTGGCAATCTCTTGTAGTTCGTCTGCAATATGTTCTCCTTTCCATTCTTGACTCGCACCAACATAAAGCACAGACATGTCCTCATGAGATAAGGCTCTATCCTTCCTAATTCTTTCCACTGGAACACCCAAAATGAGTAACATCTTCTCACTTCCGAAAGTGATGCTCTCGTCCACATATATCACATATTTACCACTCTTATCTGAATTTTTTTTTACTCGGTAAATACCACATTTACACAGCCAATTACGAATACTACTATGACTAGGAACTCGGCTAGTTAAACCGAAACATTGTAGCATACAACACAAACTGTGACGGCAACTGCGTAGGCTCATCCCACCATATTTATACAACTCAATGATGAGTGTTACAACGCTTAAGCTATACTGGTGCTTAGATGCCTTTTCGATACTTAAAGAAGCACTTTTTACGCCCGTCTTTTTCAGTAATTGATACTTCTGTTTCCAGTTATCCCGACTTGCTTCTAGCTCTTTAATACGCTGGAGAAGTGCAGCTTTGTCTTTTCTACGGGAAATCGCTTTATCTTTCCAAGCATTTTCCGTACTTTTAGATTGTCCTTTGGATAATGTCCTCGTTATTTTTGTTGGTTGCACGCTACAAAAGTACGGGAATTTTTTTTCTCCTGATTGTACAGCCTATGCGTGGGAATATGGCTATGGGGTTATTTGCAGGAATTACCTTTGGTTCTCTTTCCTACTTCATCGAAAAAAAAGTGCTTAGACGTGTCACCTTTGGTCGTGCTATTTTGTTTGGAGCATTTGCTTATTTGATTGTCATTCTCTTGTTTATTTCCTTTGGAATGCGGGTTTTTTCTATTATTGTTGGTATGGATTTTACATGGGAAACCTACAAGGAATTTGTATTTTCAAAGCAGATTATCTTGTTCATTTTTTATTGTTTTATGGTCGGTTTTATTGTTGATTTCACCAAACAGGTTGACAAGAAATTTGGTCCAGGTAATCTTTGGCGAATGCTCAAAGGAGAATTTTACCACCCCAAAGAGGATGAGAAAATATTCATGTTTCTAGACTTGAAGGATTCGACCACTATTGCAGAAAAATTGGGGCATTTGTTGTACAGCGAGATGATTCAGGACTGTTTTAAAGACCTCGAAGTGGTGCAAAAAAGCCATGCCGAAGTGTATCAGTATGTGGGCGATGAAGCGGTATTGACTTGGTCAAAAGAAAAAGGTATTGAGGACGGCAATTGCTTGAAAGCTTATTTTGACTTCAAAAAGAGAATGTTGGAACGTTCTGTTCATTATGAAACCAAATATGGAGCCGTTCCGCAATTCAAAGCAGGACTGAACTGCGGCAAAATTGTGGTGGCAGAGGTGGGTGAAATCAAGCGAGAGATTGCTTATCATGGAGATACCATCAATACGGCTGCCCGAATTCAAGGTCAATGCAATGCGTTGGGGAAAAGTCTTCTTATCTCTGAATTTCTAAAAAATCAGTTGGTGTCGGAAAACGGCTTTTCGATTGAACATGTGGGGGATTTGCTATTGAAGGGCAAAGAACAGTCTGTGAATGTTTATAGTGTGGAGGCTTCAAATAAATATCGGCTCACCATGCAACAAGTTTTACCTCCCAAAAGGAAAAGAAGTTGCTGAAATATTTGAAGACAAAATTGCCAATCCGAAAATAGAATAATATCGTGTTGATATTCTATTGGATTACCATGAAAACAACACTCATGAGCTGGATAAAAACAATCGACTATAAGGATGCGAATCCAAAATTGAAGAAGATGTATGATAAAGTCAAAGGCCCTAACAGCAACATTGACAATGTTCTATTAGCACACAGCCTAAGACCACATACATTGACAGGTCACATGGCTCTGTACAAGAACGTTTTGCACCATTCCAATAATACCTTACCCAAATGGTATTTAGAAGCGATAGGCGTTTATGTCAGTTTTCTCAATAAGTGTGATTATTGTTTTCAACACCATTTTGCTGGATTTAGCAGGTTGTTGGGAGATGAAATACAGGCAGAAAAATTTCGGAAAGGGGTGGAGGTAGATTGTTTGGAAAACTGTTTTGATGACAAGTATTGGAAAGGGTTTCTGTATGCCAAAAAATTAACTCTTCACCAGAATACCATGAGTCAAGAAGACATCAAAGCATTGGGGGAAGCAGGGTTTTCGGACGGAGAGATATTGGAACTCAATCAAACAACCAGTTATTTCAACTATGGGAATAGAACGGTACTTGGCTTGGGAGTCAATACCAAAGGAGATATTTTGGGGCTTGAACTTGATAGTAGCGATGATTCAAATCAAAGTTTTGAAGATTCGTTCAACTAAAAATACAGAAATAAAAAATATTAAATATCTTTACACCTTATGTTTCGGTAACTTGATTATGTGAAAAAAGGATTTGGATATTAGCGGCTAAATTCCTGTAAACCTCGGAGTCGATACCCAAAAGTTTCAATATTTTAAGGTGAATAGGTTGGAGTTCAGTCATTATAGCAAAGAGTA
>JBGCDY010000645.1:0-2889 GCA_045105835.1 Chitinophagales bacterium | reverse complement strand
CCAATAATGACGAAACCGATAGACCGTTTTTTGGTGGAGCAGAAGAAATTGAAGGGACACCAAAAGTATTGGAGAAACTTTACAAAGACCACGACAATAAAATTGACGAGCCTTTTGCAGCCCGTAGTCGTTTGTTTGATTTGTTTATAAATGATTGGGACAGGCACGATGACCAATGGCGTTGGGCAGAAATGGAGTCCGAAAAAGGCAAAACCTATCGTCCGATTCCAAGAGATAGGGATCAAGTTTTCTACAAATTTGACGGGGTGCTCCCTTCCATGAGTAACCGAAAATGGGGAATGCGTAAGTTCCAAAAGTTTGACCACGAAATCCGAGATGTAGCAGGGCTTGCCTTCAATGGTCGTCATTTTGACCGCAGTTTTATCACCCGCTTGGATAAAAAAGAGTGGATGGAAATAGCCAAGGAACTGCAAGAGGCATTGACGGATGAAGTCATTGAAGCTGCTATTCGAGATATGCCAGAAGAAGTTTTTGCGATTGATGGAGAGGATATTATCAGCAAATTGAAGTCTCGTAGAGAGCGATTGGTCAATACTGCCGAGCGTCTTTACACAGATTTAGCAAAAACTGTCACTGTAGTGGGTTCTAATGACAAAGAGGAATTTGAAATAAATGTACTGAATGACAATGATGTAGAGGTGGCGGTAAACAAGTTGTCAAGCAAAAAGGGGAAGGACAAAGGCGTGTATTACCACCGTATTTTTCATTCAGACGAAACAAAGGAGCTGCAATTGTATGGCTTAGGAGATGATGACATTTTTAATCTCAAAGGAAGTGGAAACAATGCTATTCGGATTAGAATCATTGGTGGAAAAGGCGAGGATGAGTTCAACGATACTTCTACGGGTGGTGGCAAAAAAGCCAAAGTCTATGATACGAAGGAGGGAAATAAATTGAATTTGGGAAACAATATGGTGAACAAAACCACGAATGACACGATATTCAATCAGTACGACCGAAAGGAATTTCAGTACAATGTGGCTGCTCCTGCTGTCTTTATTGGCTTCAATCCCGATGATGGAATATTTTTAGGAGGAGGAATTACTTATGTCAAACATGGCTTCAAAAAGAATCCTTATGCTTCAAAACATTACCTGGCTGCAAATGCTTCTTTGGGAGCAGATGCTTTCAATTTTAGATACAATGGCGACTTTACCCATGCGATTGGTAAATGGAATTTGAACTTAGATTTGGATGTAAAATACCCCAATGCGATTTATAATTTTTATGGCTTGGACAATGAAAGTACTCGACTTAGCGATGACCAAATTCTAATTGGCGACGAAGACAACTACAACAGGGTTCGACTCCAACAGCTTAATTTTTATGCAAGTTTGCGCCAATCTTGGAATGAAGGACGGCAATCCATTTCATTTGGTCCTCACTATCAAACAACGGATGTTGAAGATACAGAGGGGAGGTTTGTAAGTCATCCAGCATCAGGACTTGGAGCAAGTGATTTTGAACCCAGCCAATATGTTGGAGCTAAACTGAATTACCAATATGCAAGGGTGAACAACATCAATATGCCACTTCAAGGAGGTATTTTCAACTTGAATATGAGCTACAATACCCGAATCGACAACAATACGAACGAGGACAAGAGTTTTTTACGATTGGGAGGAGAGCTGAAAGGATATGTGCCGTTGAGTAAAAAAGCTGTTTTTGCAGTCAGAGTTGGAGGCGCACATAATTTTGGCGATTTTGAATTTTTCCAATCCAACACACTCGGAAACATCGACAACTTTAGAGGGATTCGACGTTTTCGTTATGCTGGAAAAACCAATTTCTACCAAAATACCGACCTGCGTATCAAACTCTTCGACATCAAAAACTACATTTTGCCAACAAGTGTAGGAGTCGTTCTCTTCAATGATTTTGGGCGTGTATGGGTGGAAGATGATACCTCGGATACGATGCACCATTCTTATGGTGGTGGTGTATTTTTCTCGCCTTTTGGAATGGCTGTGGTTCGTGCGACCTATGGAATATCTAAAAACGATGAAGTATTTACGATTGGAGCTGGGTTTTTGTTTTAATACTCAAACCTTTCTGCATACCCCTTCTTTGAACTTCAACAAAATAATGAATCAAATCTTTGGGGTATCCCTTATCGGCTTCCCCCAAAGATTTGATATATTTCGATTTCGCATCTTCTCGCAATACATTGAATAGCAGGAATCCATTTTTAATCAATATCAGACTCGCTAATAAACGGGCTACTCGCCCATTTCCATCCTGAAAAGGGTGAATCGTGGTAAAGGCATGGTGAAACCAAGCTGCAATAACCAAAGGATGTTCACCTTTCTCGACCAAACCATTATAGACTTCGACCAAATTGTCCATTTCAGAGGTCACTTGTGCAGGAGGACAATACATAATGATTGTTCCGTCTGCTCTTGTTGGGTTGTTCTCCCTAACTTTGTACATGCCTTTGAGCAAAGCAATTTGCAGCTTGTTTCCGAACTGGTCTCTACCTGCTGCATGTATTTGATGTCTGGTGACCAAATGGTGCAATTCTTTTATGAAACCTGTGGTCAGAGGTCTGTTTTCTTTAACGATGTCAAAGATAAAATTGACCGCATCCAAATGGTCTTTCAAGTGGTTCATCAAGTCTCCGTCTGCAATATCTGTGTCGCCATGACTCAAATAGGATTTTACAAAACCTTCTTTTATAAAGGTTTCGGTAATTCCTTGCTTTAAATCATACAAGCGTTCAATCACACCTGTTTCAATGGCATGTTCTCTTTTGAGCCTGTCCAAAAAACTGCCGTATTCCAGTGAGCTTTCCTTCAATACAGTTCGTTGTTTGAACCAAGATGCAGAAATATCATCAAGAATTGAGGTATTGCATTTTTGCCAATTTGG
>JBGCDY010000644.1:0-4772 GCA_045105835.1 Chitinophagales bacterium | reverse complement strand
TGGGCTTTCTTAAAAAACTCAAATTCAAGGTACAAATTCAAACTCAAAAATCTTTTGAAGGCTTCATAAAAAAAGCCCAAGCATTTCCCCAAACGCTTGGGCATTGTTAATCAAACCTAATAAACTTTAGACTATTTTTTTGAGATTTTATAAAAAAAGACATCAGAAGTCTCTAAGACTTCTGATGTCTCACTTCTTGGATATACTACTTCAAAATCATGAGTTTCTCTTGAAAATGCACTCCTGTTTCAGTTTGTAATTCCAGAATATAGATTCCGTTTTGGAGTGAGTTGGCTTCAAAATCTACTTGTTGCCAAGCTTCTCCTTCCATCGTTTCTCCCTGCAATAGTGTCGCTACTTTTCGCCCGTCTATGGAATAAACCGATAGCCAAACTTTGGAGGTTTCGACCAAACTAAATTCAATCAAGGTATGGTTGCTAAATGGATTTGGAGAAGCAAATAGTTGAGGATTTTCTTCCAATTCTGCTCCTGTTTTGCAGCCTCCTCTGCCTCGCCCTCGCCCCCTTCCACTGGAGCGGGTGACATTGATTCCCGTCTGCACGGCAGTTGTTCCAGCCCAGTCTGTTACCGTCACTGCATTCATTCCTGCGGCTATATTTTCGAGAATGTTTCCTGTCACTGCTCCTATTGCAGTTTCATTGACTCCATTGAAGCCAGACCAAGTATAAGTGAATTCATCACAACTCGTATTTCCACCTTCTACTTCAATGGTAATTGAGCCATCTTCGTCTCCGATACAGGTTTCGGGGCTTGTCGTATGGTTGGTGATTTGTGGCAAAGGAGTTGAAGGCAATCCTGCACTGGTGAACACTACGTTTTCATTGCTGCAATTGTGGGCATCGGTAATGGTGAGCGTCCAATCTGTTCCTTGTGTATAGGTCACTTGATAGCTGATACATCCTGCATTTTCGGAAGGGTATTCTTGTTCGCTGATGAAGCCACTGGAAAAGTCGTAATCCATGCTGTATGGGGCTGTTCCTCCACAAACTTCCGCTATAAAAAGCGTCATTTCTGTTCCTGTAATGGGAGCTGCACCTGATTCTTCGACATTGTGGGTAAATGCTTCTGGGACGTTCATCGTTGTACATTCGATGTCAAAACAGCCGTCTTGAATTGTGCCTGTTTGGTAGATGTTGTCCAAATTGGAGGTGATAGGGGAAGGGTTGGGCAGGCAATTTTGGCACTCATTGTACGCACATACTAAATAATCGCCTGCTTCCAAACCTTCAAATGTGGCTGCTGCTTTTCCTGTTCCATAATCCGCTATCATGCTCTCATGCAATGATGTAATACATAAATTGTCTTGAGTGTAGAGAAAAAAGTATTGAGGGTAGTTTGTGCCTGTTTGTTCGCCTATGGTGTTGACTTCAATGTTTCCGCCTGCACAAATCGTAGCTGCATTGGTGGTCAATGTTCCTGCTTCTGCCAAGCAAGGTATGGCAGTGACTTCTGCTGTTGCGGTGCTTGTACAACCTTGTTCGTTGGTGACAGTGACGGTGTAAACTCCTATTGAAGTAGTTGAAAAACCTTGAACCGTTTCACCATTTGACCATTGGTAGTTTGTCCATGTTCCTGCATCCAAAGTGGCTTGTCGCCCTCTGCAATAATCGAATGTGCCTGTTATTGCAGGGCTTGGATTTTCGTTTTCAATAACCTTCACTTCGTTTGTGCCTGTGCAATCATTGGAGTTGGAGACAGTGACGGTGTAAGTTCCTTTTGTGGCTTCAATCATTTGTGTAGTTTCGCCGTTTGACCATTTGTAGCTTGTCCATATTCCAGCGTCTAAAGTGGTGAAATTGTCGGAAGCGCAATATTCTAAATCGCCATTTATGGAAGGACTTGGACTTTCATTTTCGGTAACAGTGACTTCATTTGTTCCTGTGCAGTCATTGGAGTTGGTGACAGTGACGGTATAAGTGCCTTTTGTGGCTTCAATGACCTGGCTGGTTTCGCCGTTTGACCATTTGTAGCTATTCCCATTTCCCGCATTTAAGGTAGTCGTTTCTTCAGAAGCGCAATATTCTAAACTGCCTGCGATATCGGGTTTTCCTCCAGTTACCTTTATGGTCATTGTTTCACTACAATCCATCATTCGGTCAGTCACTTCCATGTACAAGGTATGTTCCCCCAAAGGAAGGTTGAGGTCAAAAATATTGGTGGTTTGATTGTACGTACCAGCAATATTGGTCATTAATTCATCTGAATACCAATTGGTTCCAATTGTAAATGTGTTTAAGTTATTGGATTCGAGAGCATTTGAAAAAGTATTGCTGTTGCAGTTGAAGATAGGAATAACCCTCAAATTTGCATTTGTAAAGGTGATTCCATCAAAAGCATTGTGGGTATCTTCAATCACTCCTTGATTGGAAAAAGTACCTGTATTGATGTGGGTTCCTTCAAAGCTGCTGTAAAGGAATCCCTTGTTGTCAAAGGTTTTCTCATTGTTGATTTTTTCTGCAATACTAATGACCCCGCAAGGATTGTTGAGAAAAGTTCCATATCCCTCTTTAAAAATTCCATCGTTTATTGTACTAATTATATGAAGTTCTCCTGTTGAATAATTGTAAAAATTTGAAGTAACCAATAGTCCATATTCACCAGTTGGATATAAATTCCCTATGCTTATTTTTCCATAGTTGTTAAAAGAGGATGTGGGGATATAAATACCACTTTCTATTGTACGATTGATATAAATCTCCCCTGTAGCTGCATTCTCAAAGTTATTCGTAACGTAAATTCCATTCCCTCCCGTATTTGCTAAGTCGCCAATATGTAGTTTCCCTGCATTAACAAAAGTAGAGATAGCTAGAAAAAATGCATCGTCAGTAGTTCGGTTGATGCTTATTACTCCTGCTTCAGTGTTCTCAAAATCAGCAGTATTATCAATGCCTCTTCCTTCAATATTTCCCAAATTTCCAATACTTATTTTTCCTGAATTGATAAAATCATTTGAAATAGCATGTCGTATTCCAGCGTTGCCTGTGCGATTTATAGTAATTTCACCACCCTCCTTATTCTCAAAAGGAGCAGTAATCTGTAATCCAACGCTTCCAATAGCTTCCAAATTCCCAATGTTGATTTTTCCTGCATTGGTAAATAGGTCATCGAGGGCGTTATATATACCTTCTTCTGTTGTACGATTTATATTGATTTCACCATCTTCAGTATTCTCAAATATTTTTGTATTTAGAAGACCAGTTCCCCCAATACTTGATGCATTTCCGATATTGATGTCTCCTGCATTGGTAAACAAACCATTGGAGTTATCTATACCCTCATCAATCGTTTGGTCAATATTGATTTCTCCACCTGTATTGTTGTTAAAGGTATTACGATTATAAATGCCATCACCACCAATAACTCCTGTGTTTCCGATATTAAGCATACCCGAATTGTTAATGATTCCTAGGTTGTATATTGCGTCACCACTAGAATTATTGATGGCGAGACTTGCATCTGTAGAAATGGTGAATTCAGCATCCGTTTCCACGATGATACTCTGAGCAATTGCATCCGTCCCTGCTTCAATAACAGGGGCATTGGTGACATCGGGTATAGTCACATCATCTGAGGCAATTGGAATGGCGGCTGAACTCCAATTGGAGGCTTCTGCCCAATTGCTGTCTGTTGCACCTGTCCAAGTATTTTGGGCGATGATAGTCGTTGTCCATAAGCATAGGAAGCAAAAAAAAGAGAGTTGAATTTCAGTTCTCATTATAGCGTTTTTTAGTTTTTAAAGAAAGTTATTGCAGACTGAAAGGGGGCTAATCAAAATAGAATAGAAATGTATTGAAGAGCATCGAAAGTATATTTGATAGCTGTTAATAGAATTACAAATTCATTGCCAACCTATTCCATTCATTAACAAGCATGTTTCAATTCTTAACACCTATGTTGCAATCTTTAACAGCTATGTTGTATGTGAGCAGTCTGTTATTTTGATTTATTGTTATGGGCTTCAATGCTTTCAATGGGTTTTGTGTTGAATCCTTTTGCAGACTAAAGTTTGGAAATCGAAAAAATGATATATGGGCTGTTCTTTTGGCTATTTACAAAGTTGAATTTGGTTGGGGTTTGCGGAGTAGAAAGGGAGATAGATGCTCAAGGAGTGATTTTTTGTTCAAGTCTCTGCCTGTTTTATTCCCTTCTTTTCTGCTATTGCTATGGTCAATAATACGATTGATATAGACACTGTCCATCACCGTTGTTCCCACACAGTCAGTGACGGTGACTCGATAAAGTCCTGATGTCAAATTCCGTATGGTATTGCCTGTTGGTTTGTCGATGGTTGTGGTTTCAAAGCCATTGGTACTTGACCAAGCATAAGTGTAATTGCCACAAGCGGTATCGCCATTTTCCACCTCAAAATGGATAATACCATCAGATGTCCCAATATTGGTTTCAGGCGTAGTGCCACAATACAACATTCGAGGTAAGTGTTTGAAGGTAGCGTTTTGTTGGGCAAAACTGCTGTTGTGAACAAATAGAAATGTTCCCATTAAAAGAGTGTAATACAGCGTTTTTGAGTACATGATTTATTGAACATTTTTGAGTAATGAGTGTAAGTATTCTTCTTTCAATTTTTAACACGTATGTTGCATGTGAGTGTGGTGTTATTTCTGCGTATTACTGTGATAGTCATGAAATTCAGCAGGAGTTTTGCCAAACTCTTCTTTGAAGGACTTGGAGAAGTAGGAAAGGTTGTTGAAGCCGACACGGTAGGCTACTTGACCGATGTTCATATTCGACTG
>JBGCDY010000643.1:0-8830 GCA_045105835.1 Chitinophagales bacterium | reverse complement strand
CTATGAACGAGTTTGTCGTTTTCTATTTCAAAAAGCTTTCCTTGTTGATCCTGAGTAAAGAGCTTCTCATTGGTATAAAACGATCTTCCCAAGCCTTCCTTGTGCTCAATAACAGTGATGGAATCTCCATCATAAACATAGATACCTTGAAAAGTACAGAAATAAACATTGGAGTCAAAAAGGAAAACATCCCAGACCTCATCAAAATCCCTTTGATTAATAGGCATTTTGTCTATAAGAGAAACATAGTTCCAGTCTCCTTCAAAGAAACCAAATTCTCCTTGTGATCCTACATACAAGCGACTGGTATTTTCATCAAAAGCGAGCGACCTTTGTTTTTTTCCAGTTTTGAAAGCGTGGACTTCCCAGTCGTTTCCGTTGTAAGACAATACGCCCAAATTGTTTGCCATAAAAATGGACATATCCCTGTTTTGAGCAAAGTCAATGTTTTGAATTCCTGCCTTGTATTCAGCAGAAGTGAAGTTCTGGATAGGGTATTTTCCAAAGAAAGCCTGTGTTTCCTGTCCTAATGAAAGAAGGAAAAAAAAATAGAAAATGAGTCTCATGTTGTGGTTAATACAATTCATGTGTAGGTTTGTGAAGGGTAAACACTATTGTTTATCAATTGTTTCTGTTTTTTATTTGAAACTATGAAGTAGTTTTTAAAAAGAGTGATGAAATAATTGATGAGGTGCTATATTGAACAATCTCCTAAAATTACAGTTATATTCGTTGCAAAGCTTGTCTGACTAAGATAAAATACAAAGCTACGGGAATATAGCTGATTTTATAAAAGATAAGTAACCTGAAAACTACAAACAATGATCAAAATGAAACACTTCTACTTAACACTAGTCCTGTTATTACTGGCTACGCCTGCATTTACTCAAGCAGACAAAGTCTCCGTCTCGAAAAGCAGTGATGGAATGAAATTGGTGGTCAACGGGAATGATTTTATGGTTAATGGTATGAACTGGGATTACTTCCCCATTGGTACCAACTTCAATTACAGCCTCTGGAAACAATCTGATGATGTCATCAAGGCTGCACTTGATACAGAAATGTCTTTACTCAAAAACATGGGGGTGAATGCCATTCGACAGTACACAGGAGTCCAACCCAAATGGATTAAATACATCTACGAGAAGTATGGCATTTACACGATGCTGAATCATTCTTTTGGTCGTTACGGTCTTACCATAAATGGTGCTTGGGTAGCTGTGACAGATTATAGAAATCCAGCAACACAAAAACTCTTGATGTCGGAAGTTACCAAAATGACCGAGGAGTATAACAATACACCAGGTCTATTGATGTACCTTTTGGGGAATGAAAACAATTATGGTCTTTTTTGGGCAGGTGCAGAAACGGAAGATTTTCCAGACGAGGAGGAGAAAAAAAGAGAAGTAGGGGAAAAACGGGGAAGACCCATGTACAAACTCATGAACGATGCAGCTGTTAAAATGAAGTCAATAGATTCCTCACATCCTGTTGCTATCTGTAATGGCGATGTTTTGTTTATTGACATCATCGCTGAAGAATGTAAGGATGTTGATATCTACGGTGTCAATATGTATCGTGGAGTGTCTTTCGGAGATGCTTTTACAACCGTTAGAGACATAGTTGACAAACCTATTCTATTCACAGAATTTGGAGCAGATTCTTTCAATGCCATCGAAAATGCAGAAGACCAAAGATCACAGGCTTACTACATGGTGGGCAACTGGAAAGAAATTTACGAAAATGCAGCTGGTTTAGGCAAAGCAGGAAACTCCATTGGAGGTTTTACTTTCCAGTTCAGTGATGGATGGTGGAAATTTGGGAAAACAAAAAACCTAAGTGACCATGACAACAATGCTTCTTGGTCAAATGGTGGTTACCAAAGTGACTTTGCAGAAGGCGAAAACAACATGAACGAGGAATGGTTTGGTATCTGTGCCAAAGGAGAAACCAATCAACGTGGAATCTACGATTTGTATCCCCGTGCTGCTTACTATGCACTTAAAGACGCACACCAGTTAAACCCTTACATAGCAGGTGTAACAACAGAATCAATCAACAATCATTTCTCCAATATCAACCTCATGGATGCGGTACTCAAAGCAAGAGGTGATAAAGCATCTTTGGACAGCGAAAAATCCAAAAAGGTTCGACTAAGTAGTTTAAGAGCTGAATTTACTACTTTCACTACGGGTGGAGATTTAATCTCAACACCAGAAAGTAGAGACCCTCAAAATCCAACCTATCCGAGTTTTCAGGGTTTTGATCACATGGAGTCTTTTTATGTAGGCGTTGAAGCAAATCCAAGTGCAAGTGTCAAAGCGAATGTAACCTTTAACGTTCTTGGAAACGTAGCAGAAAATCCAATCAATGAAATCTTCTATGAAAACAGAGGTCGAATTCGTGAGGTTAACACCCCTCAAGGACCTTTGACTGTTGGGTCTATCAATCGCCTACAACTTTATCAAGCAGATGTAGAGTGGAAAGGTAAGGAATTTGACTTGAGAGGATTTTATCGTACAGGACATTATCACTGGGGATATGAAGGAGATTTCTTTGGTTTGTATCCAGAGGCTAATTACGGACCTAATATTGATACTTACAATGGTGAAGCTCCATTTGGATTTGAGATTGATGGAAAGAGAAGTTTAAAAGGCTTTAAAGTCGCTTTTGGCCCCGAACTTTGGTGGGGAGCAAACCCCGCAGTATTGATGAAATACAGCCGTCACGTTGCAGGGATGGATATAACTGGTATTTTCCATGAGGATATTGCTGACCCAGGATTTGCTGTTAGTTCTTTTGCAATTCCACAACCAAGAACTCGTAGAGCTACCCTTCATTTGCAGAAGAAGATGGGAGCTTTGGGGATTGAACTTGGAGGTATTTGGGGAGGTGACCCTTTGGTGGGAAGATCTTTCCAAGTGATTGATGAGGAAATGGGAGTGGATTCTCCTATTTATGAAGACGAAATCCGCCCAGAAGATACATGGGGTGGAAAAGCTAAAGTCACATTCTCTTCTGGTCCCATCAATTGGTATGCACAAGGAGCTGCAATTGGATTGGTTGCATTTGGAGGAGCAGATTATACCAGAACTTATACAGGTTGGAGATTGAAGGACAGTGGTAGTGGAAATCAATACAACTTTTTGTCAGGCTTTACCTATACAGCAGGCGATTTCCAAATTGCTCCCAATTTCTTGTGGCAAAAGCCGATTGTTGGTCCTATCCCAACTGGAGTAGATGCTCCTGGAAGACCCCGAAACATCGTAGATGATCCTTTTGTAGTAAGAGGCAATAGAGAAACAATTGCAGGAGAAATACTTTTTACCTATGATCCAACTCCTGGTACATGGATGTATGAGTGGGACAATGACATGGCTGAGGACGCAAAATTTGCAGCTAACATTGGGTTTGTATACCGTCATTTGCCGACTACTCAGGACGCTGCAATTGGTATTTTTGCAGATGGACGTACCACTTTTCCTTTCCCAGGTGCTCCACCAGCAGAAGACTTGTGGGAAGTAAATTCACGAATTGTTTCAAAGGTAAATCCAGACTTAGGATTGATTGCCAACCTTTATGGAGGGAATGCACAAGCGAATGGAAGTGATGCCCGATTGATTGAAAGATTTGGAGGAGACCTACGTGTGATTTTCAAAAAAGTGAAATTCATGTCTATGGTGAAAGTAAATGATTGGGGGCCTTTTGATTACCACCGAGATTTTAACCAAACTTTCCCGCTACAACTTACAGCTGACTTATCTACAACAGTAGGAAAACAATCTTGGTTTGGCTTGCCAAATTCACAATTAGGGTTGAGATATACATGGCGTTCATTGGATGAGTACTCACCACGTTATTGTCCAGTAAGTAGCCCAGGAGCAGGAGGTATTTTGGAGTGTGATCCTACCGCGCCAGGAGTTGGCAATGGTAATGAATGGGAACTGAGAACCTATTTGCACATCAATATTATGTAAATAATTGTTTCTGTCTGTTCTGCGCTATTTTGTCACAAACAAATAATTGCAGGCAGCTGTTGCTATTTTACTCTTCAATAAACCTATCATTCTGTATACTCAATCAACAATAAAATTACAAACAAATGAAAAATATAAACTACTACTATAGAATAATTACACCTCTCCTGATTGTTCTCTTATTAATCTCTTTCGGCTGTTCTAGAGAAATTGACGAATTAGAACCAGCCAGCTTCCCTACCAACGGTGATGTTTTTATAGATGGATTCAGTGGTGGCTTGCAGTACAATGCTTTTGGCAATGTAACCACCTTTTCTGTAGAAGAAAATGAAGTCTACGATGGAACGGCATCTATGCGCTTTGCTATTCCCGATGCAGGAAATCCAAATGGAAGTTTTGCAGGCGGATCATTTTTTGCTGAAGGAGGACGTGACCTATCGGGTTACACTACCCTATCTTTTTGGGCAAAAGCTTCTAGGTCAGCAGCTATTAACGAAATTGCTTTTGGTGACGGCCCAGGTGGAGCTACCTACAAGACTACCATTAATAACTTAGCTGTAAATACAAATTGGAAAAAATACTACATCCCAATACCTGACCCTTCTAAACTCACCAAAGAAGGAGGATTGTTCTTCTACGTAGAAGAGCCAGAGAATGGTGAAGGATACACATTTTGGATTGATGAAGTACAATTTGAAGATATTGGAACCATTGCTTATCGACAAGCAGGTATTTTGGATGGGCAAACCCAAGAGTTTTCCAGAGAAACAGGTGAATCCTTTGCTATTGAAGGAGCATATGCTGTTTTCAATTTGCCAACAGGAATTGACCAAAGAGTAGAGACTAAATCTTCTTATTTTACCTTTACTTCCTCCAATCCTAATGTAGCAACGGTCAACAGCTTTGGAGTCGTTACTATTCTGGAAGAAGGAACAACAGAGATTACGGCGAAGTTGAGAGGCGTAGATGCAGCAGGAAAAATGATAATAAATTCAAGTGGAGAGGCTGTGCGTCCTGTTGCTCCTGCTCCAAATCCTACCGAGCACCCTGACAGTGTTATCTCCCTGTTTAGCAATGTCTACAATGATGTGCCAGTAGATACATGGAATCCATTTTGGGAAGGCTCAACTACCTTTAACTTCGACCTCCAAATAGATGGAGACGATGTAAAGCAATACAAAACACTCAATTTTGTTGGAATTGAATTCACCTCCCAACGAATTGATGCGAGTGAAATGACACATTTCCATATAGATATTTGGACTCCAAACCCAACTGACCTTCCAACCACTTTTAAAATTGAGCTTGTAGATTTTGGGGCAGATGGAGGTTTTGATGGTGGCGATGACAGTGCAGGTGAAGCTGTATTTCAAAGTCCTACTTTAGTTTCAGAACAATGGGTAAGCTTGGATATTCCCCTATCAAGTCTTCCTAGCCTAAGTAGTAGAACAAACATGGCTCAATTAATTCTCTCGGGGGATATACCGAATGTATTTATTGATAACGTATATTTCTATAATACGGGTGAAGTTATTGTAGATGCTAATATTCCATCAACCACAGCCCCAGCTCCTACCGAAAATGCCTCAGATGTTATCTCCTTATTTAGCAATGCCTATGATGATGTGCCAGTAGATACATGGAACCCATTTTGGGAATTTTCAACAACACTTAATTTTGATATTAAGGTAAATGGTGATGACATAAAACAATACAAACTACTCAACTTTGTAGGGATAGAATTTGTATCGCAGCAGATTAATGTAAGCGAAATGACGCACTTCCACATGGATATCTGGACACCAAGCTCAACTAACCTGCCTGCTGCTTTTGGGATTGAGTTAGTCGACTTTGGACCTGATGGAGGTTTTGATGGTGGAGATGATAGTTCAGGTGCAATTACATTTTCAAGTCCTACTTTGGCTACTAAGCAGTGGGTAAGTTTGGATATACCATTGATTAGCCTTCCTGGTTTAGTTAATAAATCAAATTTGGCTCAATTAATTTTATCAGGAGACCTGCCCGATGTATTTGTTGATAATGTATATTTTTATAAATCCGATGGAGTTGTCGTGGATCCTGCAACGCCAACGACAACAGCTCCTGCTCCTACAGAAGATGCCTCTGATGTTATTTCTTTGTTCAGTAATGCTTACAATGACGTTCCAGTAGATACATGGAATCCATTTTGGGAATTTTCAACAGCACTTAATTTTGACATTCAAGTAAATGGGGATGACATAAAGCAATACAAACTGCTCAATTTTGTAGGTATAGAATTCGTATCACAACAGATAGATGCGACAGATATGACGCACTTTCATTTGGATATTTGGACACCTGAATCTATTAATCCATCATCAGAGTTTAAGATTTCATTGGTGGATTTTGGAGCGGATGGAGGTTTCGACGGTGGAGATGATTCTTCACACGAATTGACTTTTACGAACTCAACTTTGGCAACTGGGCAATGGATTAGTTTAGATATTCCTTTATCCAATTTTGCTGGGCTGACAAATAGAACAAACATGGCTCAATTGGTACTTTCTGGAAATATTCCGACTATAAACTTAGATAATGTTTATTTCCACAAAGGTGAAGGCGGCGATGGTGGCGGCGGCGGAGGAGGAGACAATCCAACTACTGGAGCTCCAGAACCTATTCACGCTGCGGCAGATGTTATCTCGGTATTCAGTGATTCATACATGAATATCGCAGTAGAAGATTTGAATCCAAATTGGGGGCAAGCTACTGTCACAACAGAACAATCTATTGGAGGCAATAATACTTTGGTTTATAAAGGCTTGAATTATCAAGGACTTCAATTATTGGGAAGCCAAGATGTTTCTGGAATGAACTTCTTACACCTTGACTTTTGGACAGCCAATTCTACCGCACTCAATGTGTTTACCATTAGCCCAGGCCCTGTAGAGACACCTTATATTTTATCGGTGCCTACTTCTGGTTGGGTGAGCGTAGATATTCCGCTTTCTGATTTCTCACCTGTAGATTTCGCTGAATTAATTCAATTCAAATTTGATGGGAATGGAGACATTTATTTAGATAACCTCTACTTCCACAAATAAATAGAATGTCACTTTAATAAGAAAAAACTTCCTGATTCCTTTACTCAAAATGAAAATCAGAATCAGGAAGTAATTTTGAGTCTTGTTATTAGTCAAATTAATTTTAAGGTCTTACCATACTTAAATTGATTTGTAATGAGAGTTGAGTAACTTTAAACCCATTTAATGCAATTCTACATTAAAAAACATACATAATTTTATGAAAAAAATAACCTTACTATTTTTACTTTTGCAAGTATCTTTAGTTTTTTCTCAAAATGCTCCCATTGATTTTGAGCCAGATGGATTTGGCGCATCGTGGACATGGGCAACTTTTGAGGCACCTATGGGAGAAGAAAACCCTACTTTCAGTGTAGTTGCTAATCCTTCCGTAGATGAAGCAAATGGTTCGGCTACTGTTGCGAAAATGGATACACGTTATGCTACTGACGCATCTTGGGGTAGCTCTGGGTGTGAATCTATGCACAATGCAGACTTGGGTTCATTTACTGTTACAGAAGCAAATAAGGTGGTGAAAATGATGGTTTACCAAGAAGGTTTCGCTGCTCCTGTTGCACTCAAATTTGCGTCACCAAGTGGGTTCGCTTTTGGGGAAGTTGTTGTACAAAACACAATTGCAGATGCGTGGGTCGAAGTAGAATTTAATATGTCTGGATGGATTGGAGCACCCGAAACTCCAGACCAAATCATCTTTTTCCCAAGTTATGCTGCGAGAGCAACTGGACACGTTGTTTATTTTGACAATGTTACTTTCAGTGGAACAGGAACAGGTGGTGGTGATGGACCAACTGTTGGCGCACCAATACCTACCCGTGATGCTGCAAATGTAATCTCTGTATTCAGTGATACTTACACGAATGTTCCTGTAGAAGATTTGAATCCAGACTGGGGACAAGCTACCGTAGTCAGTGAAGAATCTATTGAAGGCAACAATACTTTGGTATATAAAGGTTTGAACTATCAAGGACTTCAATTAGGTGGTAGCCAAGATGTATCTGCAATGACGCATTTACACATGGACTATTGGACTGCAAACTCTACAACGTTAAATGCTTTCTTAATCAGTGAAGGCCCTGTCGAAACAGCGTCAGCACTTACCGTTCCAACTTCTGGGTGGATGAGCGTAGATATTCCTTTGACTGCTTTTTCACCAGTTGATTTAGCAAGTCTGATTCAGTTCAAATTTGATGGTAATGGAGATATTTACTTAGACAATATCTATTTCTACAAAGGTGAAGGCGAAACAGGAGGAGGTGGTATTCCAAATACTCCTGTAGACTTTGAGCCAGATGGATATGGAGCATCTTGGACTTGGGCAACTTTTGAAGCACCTATGGGAGAAGAAAACCCCGCATTTAGTGTGGTTGCTAATCCTTCAATAGGTGAAGTGAATGGCTCAGCTACTGTTGCGAAAATGGACATAAGTTATGCTACTGATGCCTCTTGGGGTAGTGCAGGATGTGAAACTATGCACGGTGCTGATATAGGAACTTTTACCATCACCAACTCCAATAAAGTGGTGAAAATGATGATTTACCAAGAGGGGTTTGCTGCTCCTGTTGCGCTCAAATTTGCGTCACCAAGTGGGTTTGCTTTTGGGGAAATAGTTGCACAAAATACGGTTGCTGATGCATGGGTCGAAGTAGAATTCAATATGTCTGGATGGATTGGAGCACCCGAAACTCCAGACCAAATCATCTTTTTCCCAAGTTATGCAGCTAGAGCAACTGGACACGTTGTTTATTTTGACAATGTTACCTTCAATGC
>JBGCDY010000642.1:0-1552 GCA_045105835.1 Chitinophagales bacterium | reverse complement strand
TTAGCCTCGACACCACAGAAAATCAGTCATTTAAACGTGCCGAAGCTACGCTCCTATGACTCCTATTCCAAGGTACTTTTCTACAAATAGAGCCAGAGCGATGCCCTTCTAAACATCAAAAAACTTTCGTTACACCGCATTACTGTCTATTTCCTAATTCAAATAGGGCAATTCTCACACCTCCAACACAAATGGAGCAGGTTACTACAAAATTCACAAAACCACCTTCAATGAAAAAACTCATACTCTTACTTTTTATCTTTTTGCTTTCCCCTTCAATGTCAGCTCAAGAGGGCGAATCCGCAGATTCCACCAATCAACAACAACCTCCCAACATCGTCCTAATTTTGGTGGATGATGCCGCTTTGATGGATTTTGGATGCTATGGAGGAGAGGCAGCAACCCCCAATATTGACCGATTGGCGAAAGGTGGAACGATGTTTACCAACTTCCACACTTCGCCCATGTGCGCGCCTTCTCGTTCGATGTTGCTGACGGGTTATGACAGTCACTTGACAGGTGTACCCAATTTGCCCTTGTTTTTGCCACCCGAATATGCTGCAAAACCAGGCTATTCAGGCGTATTGAACGATGAAGTATGGACAGTTGGAACTCGATTGAAGAAAGAGGGCTACCATACCTATGTGACGGGTAAATGGCATTTGGGGCATTCAGAATCCAACCTGCCAAGCAAACGGGGTTTTGACCGCACCTACATCTTAGATGCTTCGGGCGCAGACAATTATGAGCAGCGCCCTTACTTACCCACTCAAGAAGCTAAACCACCGTGGTACAAAGATGGGAAACGAGTGGACTTACCAGAAGATTTTTATTCTTCTCGAAATTTGGTGGACGAAATGATTCAATTCATGGAGGAAACTCCAAAGGACGATAAGCCATTTTTCTCTTTTCTTTCCTTTCAAGCTGTCCACATTCCCGTACAAGTTCCCAAAGAATACACCGAAAAATACATCAAAACCTACGAAAAAGGTTGGGGAGCGATTCGGCAACAACGCTACGAAAACGCCAAAAAACTGGGCATCATTCCACCCAATGCGCCTTTGGGAGATATGCTGCCTGCCCTCAAAAAATGGGAAGAATTGAGTGAAGAGGACAAAAAATACAAAGCCAAAGCCATGGCGGTCAATGCGGGTATGTTGGAGGCAATGGATTTTCACATTGGTCGATACATGCAATACTTGGAAAAAAACAATCAACTGGACAATACGGTCTTCGTCATTACTTCTGACAATGGACCAGAAGCGAGTTCTGCGGGAAGTGTTCAAATCATGAAATTGTGGTTAAAATCTGTAGGTTACCACCAAGACTATGAGCGATTGGGCGAAAAAGGCTCATTCAATTACATCGGACCAGAATTTGCGAGTGCAGCAGCAGGGCCAAGTGCTTACTTCAAATTTTATGCTGGTGAAGGTGGTTTGCGTGTTCCTTTGATTTTTTCGGGGCCCAATATTCCAAGCACGCAGTCTATTCCCGCTTTTTTTTTTTTTACAGATGTCACGCCAACGATTTTATCCATTGCAGGCATCACACA
>JBGCDY010000641.1:0-2426 GCA_045105835.1 Chitinophagales bacterium | reverse complement strand
ATGTCCTTAGATGTATATGAAGACGAAACAGAAGAGGAACTTCTTTGGGAAGAAATTTTAGAACCTTTTGTCCAGTTTTACCTGAGTTGTCAGAAGAATAGGTGTTGGGTATATCTGCATGCAGGATAATCTTCTGTTTACCTAATTTCCCAAACCGTCCCCTCATTCAATCTAACTCCCTCACCGCTACTATAAATCTTCAACTCCGCAAAATCCTCATTTGGAAAGAAAATATCCGTCATCACCGTAGCCCCGTCATCTGCAAACAATTCCGCAGAAGCCACATCCACAAAGACTTGCATTTTTACCACATTGCCCGCTGCAATGCGTGGTGCAAGGTGTTTTTTCGCTGCAAAATGCTTTGAAAAGTCGGTTTTACCAGATTCCCTGCGGTCAGAATAAAACTGATTGGAAGTCGCATCGAAGCCAATACGTACTTTCTCTCCTTTGCTATTCGACAATTCTATTCCAAAATCTGCTTTAGAATCGGGACTCATAGTGAACTCCAATTGCAGTTCAGAAGTAGTAGACGAAAAACCCAGTTTTTCGGTCAAGTTCAAAGTTTCGGTTAGTGTGTTTGCAGGGATATTGTAGGATTTTCCACGCAAGGATTCCATTTCTTTGACAGGCTTGGAAAACAAGCGCAAACCATCGTCCGTCTCATGAAGGCTCAAAGTTCTGGCAATCGTCATGGCACTTCGCCAAGATTCGGTAGGTACGTTTTGGGCATACAACCAATTCGACATCCAACCCATAAACAAACGCCGTCCATCTTCTTTCGGAACATCCGACCAAGTGACCCCTGCATAGTTGTCTGTCCCATAATCTATCCAAAGCGCATTGCCATCTTTTACATCTTCTGCAAATTTGGAGTCCAAAGTAAAGATTTTGCCATCAAAATCCCCTACAAAATATTGTGTACCCGAACCACCATTTGGAGCTTGTATGTCCTCCAATCGGTTGCCAATGCTCACAATCATTACCCACTTCGATGAACCATCTTCCAAGGACAATTCAAACAAATCTGGACATTCCCACGGACGGGCTTGACTGCCAATTCCCAAGCCAAAATCAGAGGTATGTGTCCAATCTTTTAAGTTTTTGGAGTTGTAAATCATCACTTTGTCGTTGGCTGCCAAAATCATTGTCCATTGTTGTGTGGCTTCATGCCAAGATACTTTAGGGTCACGAAAATCGTGGATATTGTCGGTATTTGGAATCACAGGATTGCCCTCATATTTTGTCCAAGTGCGCCCTTTGTCATTGGAGTAAGCAATGCCTTGTGTCTGAAAATCGTGTTTGCCCGTTTTCTCTCCTTCCATCAAGTGATAGGTGTAAATTGCCACCATTGGAGGCTGCCCATTTTCACCCAAACCACTCGTGTTCTTCCAATCTATCACTGCTGAACCCGAAAAAATCAAACCCAAAGAATCGGGATACAAGGCTATTGGTAAATGCTCCCATGTCACCAAATCCGTACTGACTGCATGACCCCAGTGCATGGGCCCCCAAACGGTACTGTCTGGATAGTGTTGGTAAAAAAGATGGTATTCCCCTTCGTAATAGACCATTCCATTTGGGTCGTTCATCCATTTGGAAGGAGGAGTGAAGTGATAGTGAGGACGGTGTTGTTCGGTGCTTTTTGCAGTCGTTTTTTCAGTTTCGATTGGCTTTTGTTCCTCCTTTGTAGTCGTAGAACAAGCAGCCAATAGTAATATGAATAGGCTTAGGAAAAAGAAATTGTAGATTTTATACATAATTTATTAAATTACTTTTTGATTTTATTTCACCAATTGTTTAAACCTTTCTATAATATCCGAACACTCCTCCCAATCTACAAACTCCAATATATCATCGTATAGTGCTTGATTTTCGTAATTGGCTTTTAAGGTGTATAGACAATCTTCAAAATTACCAACAGAGCAAGAACGACAACGAGGGATTTCTCCCTTTCTACATTTTTCACTCAATTGCTGAATATGGTGATTGGCTCTGTAAATATAATTGTATAAGAACCATTTACCTTTGCAGATTTTCTTGATATCTTTGCTGGAAACGGCAATTGTTGGTAATAGAGCGAAATTATCTAAGCTATCCTTTTTAGGTAAAATTTGGCTTAGAAGGTATTGCTTAGATGATTTTTCAACTACTTTAGTTTTGGGAACTTTTTTTCCAAAAACATCTTTTTTATATCCAATTTTTCCTATATAATCTGTATCACAAGCATTTCTCAATGCTTCCAAAGAAATATAGTACAAACCCTCCAAAGAATCTTCAATATTTTGTTCTACAAATCTTATCGCTTCCTCACTTATGTCTCGCTCCAAAAGATGTGTCATTTTGGCAATCAGACGTTTCAGATTGGTTTTAGTCGCAAAATAGGTTTCAATGGAGTAATGTTTCAAAACGAGCAAACCCTTCAAACT
>JBGCDY010000640.1:0-2649 GCA_045105835.1 Chitinophagales bacterium | reverse complement strand
CCTTCAAAATAGCATCTTCAGGCTTCAATTCTCCTTGTTTTGCGGCAGGCCCACCAGGAGTCAAACCAACAATGGTGATTTTTCCATTTTTCTCTCTCAGGGTAGCTCCAATACCTTCCATACTACCTCGCAAACTGGTTTCAAAACTCTTGCGGGATTTAGGTGGCATGAATACCGTATGAGGATCAAATACATTGGTAATCGATTGCAGATAGGCATGAAACCAGGACAAAGAAGTTTTTTTACTTACCCCTTTGTGCCATTTTTTTTGAGCCTTCAATACCTTAGCCCTTGCTTCTTCCTCCAATACCGCAGTGCTTTTGGGAACGATGGTCTTATTTCCCGCTTCAATGGATTCTTCTTGGTCAGTTATCAGTTGATTCAACTTTCTCAAAGTCTCATACTTAAGATATTGTCTCCAGTTCTCTTTCCACTCTTTTTCATTTTTGGCGTAATTTCGTTTTTTGCTGGATGCTTCAAGAAAGTCTTTTTTCTCAAAATCAAAAGGTTGAGCCAGAGTAGTTTCGATAACTCCTCCTGCCATTTCCAAACGTTTTTGCAAAATGACAAGCGACAATTCAAAAAATGTGCGGTCATTTTGGCGAATCTCATCATCCAACTGATCCTTAAATCGCTTCAATGATTTGACATCATTTGCCAAGAGTAACCGTTTACTCCTGTCTATGGTCTTGAGGTATTTATTAAATACCTTCTCTGAAAAATCATCATCAATCACTGCTGCTTTATAATGTTTCGTTTTGATATTTTTGATGACCAAAGCCAGCAGTGCATCCTTTTTAGCTTGTTCATCCTCTGGTGCGTCAAAACCTGAAAGGAGTAAAAACGCAAGGATAAGAACTACATATTGATAGGTTGATTTCATTTTATTGTTGGTTGTTAACTGGAAAATTAAAAAGATGCGAATTTAGAGGTAATGAGGATAGGGGGTAAAACAAATCTTTCTCTTCAAAAAAAAGTTCACGACTTAGACTTTTGAAGTTTTTCTAAAAAGATTCTCTATCGTAATGAAAATCAAAAGTCTTTACTTCAAGTGTGATAGTTATTTTTTACCATCACTTACTCGTTTTTATCTAAAAATACAGCTGGTTTTCATTCGGTTTTATCTAAATTACTCGAACGAAAATATCGTAAAAAACATATAATAAAAGTACACAAATTGTGCCGTTTTTGGCATAATACAGCTAAAATACGTATGTTGCATGTAGAATAGTACGTACAAAGACTAACAAAGCTCCACTGTATTCAGTTTTGCAATGCCGTCTATTTATTGACATGAATTATTTAAAATCGTTCAATCAGGAAATGACCAAATTACCAACATTACTTGCCATAGAGTCTTCTTGTGAAGATACTTCTGCGGCTGTAATCAAAGAAGGAAAGGTACTCAGCAACATAGTAGCCAATCAAGATGTACACAAAGAATGGGGAGGAGTCGTCCCCGAATTGGCTTCAAGGGCACACCAACAACACATCGTACCTGTAGTAGCCCAAGCATTGAAAAAAGCAGGAATCACCAAAAAAGACTTAGATGGAGTTGCCTTCACTCGAGGACCAGGATTGATTGGTTCTTTGATGGTCGGTACTTCTTTTGCAAAAGGCTTATCTTTGGGATTGAAGATTCCGATGATAACCGTCAATCACATGCAAGCACACGTATTGGCGCATTTCATTGAAGACCCCAAACCACAATTCCCATTCTTGTGCCTAACAGTTTCGGGAGGACACACGCAGATTGTACGGGTGGCTTCACCAATGGATATGCAAGTAGTAGGTGAAACCTTGGACGATGCGGCGGGAGAAGCTTTTGACAAAACGGCAAAAATCATGGGTTTGCCTTATCCTGGAGGGCCCTTGGTAGATAAATATGCCCAACAAGGAAATCCAAAAGCCTATAAATTTCCACAACCCAAATCGAAAGGGAGTTTCAATTTTAGTTTCAGTGGATTGAAGACTGCAATCCTGTACTTTTTGCAGCGAGAAATGGAGAAGGACGAAAAATTCATTGAAAAAAACTTAAACGATATTTGTGCCTCAGTGCAATACACGATTGTAACCATTTTGTTGAAACGGTTGGAAAAGGCTGCAAAACACTTTCGGATTACCGAAATAGCCATTGCAGGAGGAGTTTCTGCAAACTCTGAATTGCGAAAATCGCTGGTAGAACTTGGAGAACAAAAAGGATGGAATACTTACATTCCTCAATTTCAATACTGTACCGATAATGCTGCAATGATTGCGATGACGGCTCATTATCAATATTTGGAAGGTGATTTTGCAGATCAGTCTGTTACGCCCTTGGCAAGGTTTAAGATTTGAAACAAGAATTTTTGTTTCGTAAGAATCCAAAAGCATCAACTAGTCACTTTCTGATGATAAAACGCTATTTTTAAGGGAGGTATAGGATACCTCAAGTGTTTAATTTTGAAATATTAAAACGCGATTTTTTCTTATAAAGTAAGGTATCCGATACCTTTTCAAGACCATATTTTTAGTGAACTATCTATCGCCCAAAAGGGAATAAGAAACAATCAAAAGCATCCATAGTATATGCGACACAGCGAAATAATACAATTGCTTCAAGAACGACCTGATAAACTCCTTCAAAGCACTGGTTTTGAGCGTTTGATA
>JBGCDY010000639.1:0-12818 GCA_045105835.1 Chitinophagales bacterium | reverse complement strand
AAACTCAAACTCAAACTCAAACTCAAACTCAAACTCAAACTCAAACTCAAACTCAAACTCAAACTCAAACTCAAACTCAAACTCAAACTCAAACTCAAACTCAAACTCAAACTAATGTACTGATTATTAAGTATAAAATCTGATTTCAGGTTTTTATTTTGCTAATATTTTTCCATTTTCAGACAAAATAGTGAAGTCTTTGTTGCGTCAAAGTTAATTCCATATCTCATTTGCTTTTGTGAGAATAATAGGTTGGTTGTCGGTTACAACTATAGTATGTTCGTGCTGAGTCACAAAGCCACCTTTGTCCCCTACCATAGTCCAGCCATCGTCTAAGGTAACAGCTTGATTGGAGCGAGTAGAGATGAAGGTTTCGATGGCGACCACCATATTTTTCTTGAACTTTTGGTGGTTTCGGGGGTCTCGATAATTCAGTATGTATTCTGGGTATTCATGGAGACTTCTGCCTACACCATGTCCTGCAAGATTTCGGATTACCTTATAACCTCTTTTTTTAGCCTCCGATTGGATGAGGTATCCAATGTCTCCTATTTTTACGCCTGTCTTGATACGACTGATGGCTTTGGAGAGAATCTGTTTGGAAGCATCTACAAGGGGTTGGTGGCGATTGAAGTCTCTTCCCAATACAAAAGAGCCTCCATTGTCAGACCAAAAACCACCCAATTCAGCAGATACGTCAATATTTACCAAGTCACCTTCTTTCAATACTTTGCGAGCAGAAGGAATCCCATGTGCAGCCTCTTTGTTGATACTGATACATGTCCAACCAGGGAAACCATAGGTGAGTTTTGGAGCGGATTTGGCTCCTAAACTATTCAGAATTTCACCCCCAAAATCATCTAATTCTTTTGCAGTGATACCTGGTTTTGCATATTGCCGCATTTCTTTTAGGGCAATTCCCACAGCTTCACTTATTTTTTTCATTCCCTCCAATTCCGACTCTGTTGATATTGACATGTTGATTGTTTTGATGAATCCTTTCTATACAACAAAACACCATTTTTTGTTCTGTACCCTTTCATATGAATCGAAAATAAAGGGCTAATTGAGGGAAGGTTCTAAATATATTTTTGAGGTAAAGCTCAATAGATATGTTTGGATGTTAAGAGAAGCATTGCTAAGAATCGGTACTATAGGGGTAGAAAGATTTACACTGGGTATTTCATTAATGCTCCATACGCCCAAATCAGTAACCGAATCGCTTACCTGTAGTCCTACATAATATTCATTCAAAACATAGCCCTCGTAAGCAAGGTATTTTTGTACCCCTTGATTTTGTATAGATAGAGCATAAGTATTCTTGCTTACTTTCATAAATTGAATCATTGCAGGCTGAACACTTTGAGTTGAAGAACGCATTTCTAATCCTTCTTCACCAATACAAAGTACTTTACCATCCTTATAACGCGCTAAAACGTAGCTTTCCCCCATTTTGAAAAGACCAAAGCGGTAAGGTTCACTTGCTCTTCCAAAGATAGCATTGTGGATATTTCTGTAGTTTTTATTGTTGTACTCAATTGTATAAAGTTTTGAGCAATCAGGGGAAAAATTGTTAAAGGCAAGGCACATGGCGTTGAATTTATAAAATGATTTACAAGGTTGAGGCAGTTTAAACCGCCCATTTGGTTTAGTTTTTTTTGATTAATTTGAGGGTTAAAGTCTTTTTATAAATCTTTATTTCTTGTTTTCAAGATTCAAAACAAGTTGAGGTAAAGGACCTATGATATATCAATTCAATACGGGTATAGTAACTTTAGGTTAAAAACTTGTAGCACTCTCTTTTCTTAATAAAACTGAATCTACCTCCTAAAATTGAAGTTAAAAATGGAAGTATTCTTGTTATAAGAGAACACACAAAATATAAAAGGTGACATTTTAATGACAATTACGTATTAGAATTTACTCCTACTCTTATAGGTATAGCAATTTTTCTGCCAAAAGTGTCAACTATTTAATTTAGAGCTGACTACTACTATGATTCGTTCGTTTTTTGTGAAAAATATGACTGCTAAAAGTTTAGCTTTTACCCATCATATCCTATTGCAGGATTAATAAGAAACAATCATAACCCTTCTTTAGAAAAAACTGTTATTAGCTACCAACTCTATAATTATTAAGTCCTCGTTAAGAGGAATAACCTGATTAAAAATGTTTGTTCTCAAGTTAGGAGCTACTCGAAGAAACTATCAAACAGGTACACGGAAGATAGTTCAAAATTCTATGATTAAGCATTTGAAGGTTTTTGAAAGAAAGAAAAATACAACAAATCAGAACGTTCTACAATCAGCCATTAAAGCCCATCAAAATAAATAATCATCCCTGCAACACATCTTGCAAAAGGCGTAATTTGATGGATTGAGTGGTGCTCTCTTCATAAAAAATATATGAGCACTTCATAGATTGTAGCCCAAAAAATCCCTACATTTGGGAAAATTAACATTATTTATGAGCAGCATAAAATTTGAACAACAACAAAGCGATAGCTTTTACCGAACGCTCAATCAAAGAGTCAACGCTTACTTCAAGGATCATAAAAAAAGTAAGCATGCCAATGCGTTCATGGTGTTTAAATCCATTCTATTCTTTGGAGGGACATTGGTATTTTATTTTTTATTTATTTCTGACTGGTTTACATTCTGGCAATTACTTCCTATTGCAATGCTACTTGGCTTATTCAAAGCTTTGGCAGGTGTAAATATTGGTCACGATGCGATTCATGGTGCTTACAGTCAATCCAAAGGCTTGAACAACTTTTTAGGCTTCACCTTTGATCTTTTAGGAATCAATACCTATACTTGGCGCATTAGTCACAATGTCGTTCATCATACCTATACGAACATTCCTGAACACGATTACGATATAGAGATTTCGGCGAAAATACTGCGCTTGTCTCCCAAAGGAATTCACTTTCCACACATGCGCTTCCAACAATACTATGCTTTTTTCTTGTATGGACTATCGTCTATTTCTCGTGCTTTTAAGCAAGAATATTCCAAGTTTTTCAGTAAGAAAATAGGTAGTTATGTTGTGCCAGAACCACCATTGAAGCAATATTTCCATTTATTTTTCTGGCGCTTTTTATTTTACATCATTTTCATCGTTGTTCCTATGATGACATTGTCTTTGCCATGGTGGCAAGTACTTGTTCTATTTATAGCGATGATGTTTGTGAAAGGTTTGTTTTTGGGAGTGGTATTCCAATTGGCACATATTGTTGAGAAAGTAGAATACCCAGAACCAGATGAAGAAGGTCAGTTGGAACATACTTGGTCAGCGCATCAATTGCGTACAACGGCTAATTTTTCAACTCAAAACTGGATGGCTAACTTTTTGTGTGGCGGACTGAATACACAAGTCGAACACCATCTTTTTCCGAATATCTGTCACATTCACTACCCTAATATTGCTCCAATAGTAGCACAAACAGCGGCAGAATTCAACCTCCCTTACCATGAATACCCTACCTTCCCAACAGCAGTCCGGTCACACTTCAACCATTTGAAGTACTTGGGAGAAGGACGAGGACAAAGAAACCCTAAGGTTGCGGTGTCCTAAACATAAAATATATTTCAAAAGACTATTGCAGATAATTGTTATTCAACTTGAATGCAAATAGTAAAAAAAGAACCTCCTTCAATTTATCATTGAAGGAGGTTCTTTTTTAGAGGTTGTGCCTCAAATTTGTTGTTTCTTTTGATATTTAGCAATTCTTAAGTAAAGCAGGAAACTGCAATAAATCAATTATTTGATTACGTTCCCCCTCTGCTAACTTCAAATCTTCTACATAAAAAACATTCCATAACCAATAGCGATTGCTCCTGCAATGAAACAGTAAATAGAGAAGTAGATGATTTTACCCCCTTTGACCAAGGCAATCATCCAATTACAGGCAAGAACTCCTGATAAAAAAGCGGCTACAAAGCCTGCAATATAGGGCAACATTGCGATGTCTTGACTCCCTCCTACTGCACTTTCTTCCATTAAATCTTTGAACTTCAAAATCGTCGCCCCCAATATAGGAGCCAATACCATCAAAAACGAAAACTTGGTAGCAGCTGTTCTACTCACTCCCAAAGCCAAGGCAGTGGATATGGTAGTTCCTGACCGAGAAATCCCTGGTAAGATGGCTACGGCCTGTGTCAGTCCGATAATGAGCGCATCTTTGAATCCAACTTCTTTGGTTTCTTTTCTTTCGAGTTTGGTGAGGAACAAAATACCCCCTGTGAGAATTAAGAAACACCCGACCATTACTATTCGCCCTTCAAATAAGGCATTAATTTGGTCTTCAAAAAATACTCCTACTAAACCTACGGGAAGCATCGAAATGGCTAATTTGGCAATGTATTGTGTTTCTTCATCCCATTTGAAGCGGAAGAAGCCTTGGATGAGCTCCCAAATTGTTTTCCAAAACACGACAATGATACTTAGTACAGTTGCTCCATGCACAATAATCGTGAAGGTCGCATCATCGGCTCCCTGCACATTTAAGAGTGCTTTTCCCAGTTCAATATGACCGCTACTACTTACAGGTAAAAACTCTGTTAGGCCCTGCAAAATCCCCAAAATAATGGCTTCAATTATAGACATAATCGCTGATGATGAATGATTAGGTTAGAAAAAGTGAATGATTATATCCGGTCATTCTTACCTAAAATGAGGTTTCAAAATTGTGCCAAGTTCTTTTTTGTTAGGAATTTGTTTCATTCATTTCTGGCGATTTGGCAAAAATAGCAATCACCTGCATCCCAAAACCTGCTAAAATCACAATCGGAGCAATGATTGTTGCTCGCACTCCATAGATTTTGTCCTCGTCATAATTCTCAAGTGGATTTTCGGAAGGACCAACATTCATCAACATGAATCCTATCAGAATCAATGCAATTCCAATTAGTACATAAGTATAATTTCTCTTTCCAAATAACATTTTGTTCGGAAGCCCCATAGTGCAATGTAAAATTTAAAACCACAAAATTTAAAATGTAAAAGTACGCATATTTGCCTTGACCTACTGTACCCCTACTAAAGATTTCGGTTCAATAAAACGACAAAAGCCTCAACTTATAAAAGTTGAGGCTTTTGTTTGACTCAGTCTGGGCATTCTCATTGGATTGTTAGAACAACAACACTACTAGTAAGACCACAAGTTGTGCTCTTGTTCGAATAGTTCGTTTTTGATTCGTTCTGATTCAATCAAGGCATCTCGTCCAGTAGCATAATCCTTGATTCGTTTGTCTTGGATATTGGACTCTTTCATGATATAACTCGCAAAAAAGCGCATTTCAAAGATATCATCCCAAGTCAGGCGCATCGCATCATTCTGGGGATTGAAGGTCTCGTAATTGATAAAGTACTTACGGTAATCTGGGTAATAAAGCCAGAACATTGCTTCTTGACCACGGTAGTTTCCATTGTCATCAATTACATCACGAATCGGAGCCATGCCCAAGATACGTACTTGCATAGTAGAAGACTCTTCATCAAATACCCAATCCTCTTTCAAACGAATTTGTTTTACTGCAGTCCAGTCAAATTCATTTCTTACGATTTCTTGCTTTTCTTCGTAAGTCTCTGGATCAATTACAAAGATGGTATCTACTGAGTTCAAACGAGCATCCATGTCTGCTTGGCTCGTAAGGGTAGTAAAACTATCATCTAAGAACATCTGAGCATCAGAATTTTTATTGATAATATCCAACAAAACCTGAATAAATGGTTGTTCAGGATAGATGAAAGGTAAATTCATTTTTTGCTGTGTATCAATTACTCTCCAAATACGTTTTTGCCAAAAGATATCAGCTTCACGGAGGTGATCATAAGTCAATATTTTTTTCTCTTTCACCGAAATTTTATCATAGACACCATCTCTGACGATAGGAACTGGTGAATTAGAAGGAGATGCAGGTTGTCCTCCACCTTCTTCCCCATAGCCCTCTTTGTTATCCTGGGCTAAAGCAGTCTCAGGAGTAATGGTGAGGCATAAACACACAATGCTTGCAAGCAATAAGAAGTATTTCATTGTATCCAAAAATTTTTGAAGTTTGAATAAAGACAATTTAATATTAAAAATAATGTAACAACAACTTCAATCTTATTATCAAAACAGAATTAAAGCCATGTTTCTATTGGAATAGGTGAGAGGGTTGCATCATTAACAGGTATAATTTCTACATTCATCTGTTTTCAATATCAAAAACGTCAGAACTGCTATTTATAGTATCAACACCAATCATTTTTTTTACCCTGCAAAAATAAAAAAAGGGCGAGATAAAATTTCATTCAAAGCAATTAATATGCAGTGAATCTTATTTTATCGCACCCTATTCTTAATATTGAAATTAGAACGATGTTCCTTTACACAAATTACTTAACCTTGAAAGACATGGTAGGTAATTTACGAGTAGTTCCATCTGGTCCTTTCACACGGATATTATCGAAATAGTAAATATCACCAACACTTGCTTTGCTCACCATTCCTTTTGCAGGACCTCCAAAAGAAGCTCCTTGGTTGGTAATTACTTGCAAATCTTCACGAGGTTTAGCATAAGTCATTTCAAAACCCATAACGTTGAATCGAGCATCAAAGTCAAAGTCTTTCAAAATAGCCAATACCCCTCTTTGTGCACGCATCTCACCAGAACCGATTGTACCACCAGCTTTGTTACCAAGCATAGCGATTGGATCAGGAATACGTTTTACACGAAATTTGACGCTACCACTGTAAGTACCACCTGTTGCTTTCGGTCCAGAGACATTTACAGTTGCATCACCAGGCTTGTTCACAGTTACAGTATAACTACCACCATTACCTTTGATTGTACCACCCGTCATAGATACTTTTGTTGCATCTTTACGGATACCTGTAATAGAAGCTGTAACAGGATTCGGTACACCAATGTAGAATACGTTCATCTTGTCAGCAGATACTACTGCAACATGATCAGGTGGGTTTACTACCTCATACTCCAATTTGTCTGTATAGGTTTTGGTTTCACCTGTACCAGTTTTGGTAGTAATGCTGATGTTTAGAGACTGTTTCCCAACAGAATTTGCTTTCGTTTTGTAGACAGCCATTCCGTCTTTGTCGAGAGGAATACCTCTACCTCCAGCACTGATACTTGGAGTGGCCATAGAACTTGTTGCAGCTAAATAAATTTTAGCTTCAAAATCCTCTCCTTTTATCAATTTAGTTGAATTAGGGATAGCCGCCACTCTAAATTTATCAAAAAGAATGGTTTTTTCTCCAACCTTACCAAAAAGTACATCTACAATTGCAGCTTCACTTGCTGTAGCATCATTGCTGTATTTACTCAAAAGTGTTCGTACTGCCAAAGCAGGAATAGCACTAAAAGTGTAACTCCCCCAGTTTATTTGAGCATTTCCAGCCTTAGCCGCGTCAGGAACCTCACCTGCTTGTAAGGTAATTCCAGGCTCGGCCATTCTTCTATCAGCAGTATCTTTAAGTAAATTTAGAAACTTTTGGCGGTAAGCTTGGATAGAATCATGTAACTCCATTCCTAAACCTTCTTCAACGAACATTCGACTTGGAGTATCCAAATCGTCTTTCTTAGTCAGTTCTCCAGTTTCTTCATCAAGACCTATTTCATCAACAAGTTGTTGATCAATCTTAGCCATGTAGCTTCTAAAACCAGCAGAGATACCTCTCGCTTCTTCTGCCAAGGCAAGGTATTCTGCTCCTCTCTTTTCTTTCTCCACTTTCGCTTTGAAAGAAGCCATTGTATTATTAATTTTCGTATCCAAAGCGCGTTCGGATGTTTGAATGCCCTCTCTCAATGTTTTAAAGGCATTAAGGATTTCGGCGGACACGTTTAGTGCTAACAGTGCGATCAATACCAAGTACATGATGTTGATCATCTGTTGCCGTGGTTCCTTTGGAATAGACATATATTACTTAATTTTTTAGGTTACATAATAAAATTACCAGTGTTTGTACTAGTTTGAGGAGTTTTCAATCCTCAGGTAATAATGTCTATTTGCCTTTGGCACCCATTGACATTGCAGAAAGCATGTTTCCATAAACACCGTTTAATGAACTTAGATTCTTAGCCAAACCAGCCATTTGCGTTTTGTACTTTTTCGTATCTTCTACAGATTCGTTCAAGTTTTCAATCGCATTGGTTAAGTTGCCATAGAATTTGTTCATTGCTTTCAAGTGATTATTGGTGTCTTGCAACTCCAATTCATACACTGCATTCAATGCCGCTAAGTTTTTAGAAACTGCTGATACCTGCTCTTGATATTTGCGAGTATGTTCAGTAGCTATTTCTAATTCACCTGCTACGCCAGCTGCTTTGTCATAAGCCAATTTCACTTTGCCAAGTGAAGCTGCTGCTGCTTTTGCATTTTTAGAAAATTCGTTTGTTGCACCAGTTGTGCTCGTTACGTCAGACAAAGAGGCAAGGTTTTTACCCAATGCTCCTAAGTGTCCACCCAATCTTTTGATAAGATTTCCGTCTACACCGTTGTCTTTCAACTGTTTGTTCAATTCATTTGTTACATTATCAACAGGTGCAGCTGTTGATGTCAATGCTTGTATTTTTGAACTGTGGTTGTCCAAACCAGGGTATAATTTCTCCCAATAGTATTCTTTGTGGGGAGGAAGTAAACCTTGAAGGAAGAAAATAGAAGCCTCCATGATCATGGAGAACATCAAAATCTCGTTTGCACCTTTCCAGTGCAAAATTTTAAACAACGCACCAATGATAATAAATCCAGCTCCAACGCCAATCCATAAGTTACGGAAATAGTTGAATCCTTTAGAATGATACCAAGCCATAGTGTCGAATAAGTTTTTAAATTTGTAAAAGAAATAGTTTAGTTGAAACCAATCAACTTAGGAAGTTTTCACTACCAACAAAAAGATATTGCAATGTAGTGAAAACTTCGAAAGATTAAAAATTGTATGCTCGTCAGCTTAATAAAAAACGCTAAATTAATATTTATCATTTTTGGAGCGTCCAAGGAAGGTTAAAGCACATCGGAAACCGATATATGCTTTTGAAGTATCTTGATATTCCCAGTGACGAGTACCTGTTTGTATGTAGTAGGCGATATCTTTCCATGATCCACCTCTAATTACTTTACGTCTCATTGTAGGAGTATCTTCTTCTTTTACGTCATAACGAATATCAGGGTTCATATCATGGTCAAAAGAATAAGCATTTTCGAAAAAAGCGGTAGATGTCCACTCCGAAACGTTCCCTGCCATGTTGTACAAACCATAATCATTGGGATGGTAAGAATCTGCACGAACGGTATAAAAACCACCATCTTCAGGATAATTACCTCTACCAGGTTTGAAGTTTGCTAATAAGCATCCTCTTTGATTTCTCACATAAGGACCACCCCAAGGGTAAGGAGCATTTTCCAAGCCACCTCTTGCAGCGAATTCCCACTCATGCTCGAAAGGAAGACGAAACTCTTCACTCATCGTTTCTACATTTGCGTTGTCATTCCAAAATTTGGTTCTCCATGCACAAAAAGCTGCTGCTTGATCCCAATTTACTCCCACAACAGGATAGTCATCAAAAGCAGGGTGAGAGAAGTAATTACGAGTCATTGGCTCGTTATAAGAGTAAGAAAAATCATGTACCCACGCCAATGTATCTGGGTAAATTGAGGTTTTTTCGGTTTTGATAAAAGAGCTTCTAGCTTGACCTCTATTAACAGTTTTAGCTGCAGCTTTCCAATCGTACCAATCATGCTCAAATACCAACTCTGAAGTATTCAAGTCTTTTTGACCCCAAAACTGATCATCTCCTTGATAGTACATATTCTCTAATCCCGAAGCATCTTCAGAATCAGGAGACCAGTCAATATCATAAGTCCAGTCAATTTTCTGTACTCCACTATCATCTTCTTCATAGTGGTCTAGTAGTGTGTGTCCGATAGAGTCACGTACATAATGCACAAACTCTCGGTATTCATTGTTTGTAATTTCTGTTTCATCCATGTAAAATCCCTGGATAGATTTTGATTTACTTCTCTGAACCAAGGCATTGTTCACGTCTTGATCACTCGGGCCAGTATGGAATGTTCCAGAAGGGATGTAAGACATTCCGTGTGGATTAATATGATCCCAATCGGGTCTATCTAATGTCCCCATAAGCTGTCCAGTATCATTCACGTCAGTAGAGCGTTGGCAACTAAAAGTCACCGATACGAGTAAGACCAAAGCACAGCCTAATGCAAATCTTTTCATAGGAAGAGCAATTTAAAACACAAGTTATATTAAAAAATAAGAAATATTTTTGATTCGCAAAATTAGTTTAATTTGTTTTCCTTTCAAAATTTCAACTACAAAAACCTCGGTGTATAGATAGCCTTCCCTTTTCTTGTAGGGAGGATATGCTGAAACTTATAGTGCACCGATAATTCATGTGAACCAGAACTCGCATTGTTCAGGTTAGATAGGATGAAATCGTAAGAATACATCAAAGCGAACTGCTGACTCATATCGACTCCCGCCAATATCGAAACGGCATCGAAAGAGTTGGGTTCTAAACCTCTAAATGCCAATCCACCTTTAAATATACCTCCAAAGGCAGCAATTGCACTCACTTCTCCTTGCATTTTCACCAAATCAGACTTTAGCAATAACGAGGGATGCAAAACTATATTGCCTATCTCCATTTCATAACTACCAAAGAAGAAAAAATGACGATTGAAAGAAATGTCATAAGTTCCCCCTGAATTGGTATCAAAACCAATAGCAGGCTCCAATAAATGCTGAGCAGATAGCCCTAATGTAAGTTTGTCAGACTCTAAATATAAACCAAATCCTGCATCAGGAGCAATGCCAGAGGCTACTCCAACAGGTATCAAATCATCTTGATGGTCAACGCCTCCTGTATAATCTCCACCTGATGAACGCAATTTGCCTCCATCCAAACTCTTCTGAATTCCTCCCACGCTTAGACCAATGGATAACTTAGATCTCGCACCTAATTTGGCTTGATAAGCATACGAAAGCATCAAACCAGTGTTGCGTTCTGCACCAAGCAAATCATTGACAATGTTCAACCCAATCCCACTTCTAATCCCCGCAACAGGAAGATGTACTCCTACTACCTGCGTCATTGGGCTTCCTTCGATGCCCACCCATTGCATTCTCACAGCCGCTTCAAGATTTACATCCTCCTTACTTCCTGCATAGGCAGGATTGTAAGATAAACGGTTGTTCATATATTGTGTAAGTTGTGGAAACTGCTGCGCCCACACAATTGAAGTACAACTGAGCCAACTTACTAATAAACAGATGATTGTTTTTTGGAGACGATTCATATACTATCTAAAAAACGACTTTGAAGAAAAAATATTGAGTAGGGTAATCTTTTTTTTTTAATAATAAAACAATTTTTAAATAACACAATTATAGGAGATTATCTCCCATTTGTAAGGAAGGTAATTTTGATGGGATTTATTGGATTGGTAATAGCGCAGGTTCACTATTTCACAAATATAGCAAAAATAAATTGGTAGTAATTACAAGAAGTACTCTAATATGTCAGAAAAATTGCGGAATTAGGCGCAAAAAAGTCGAAGATAGAAGCCTGCTATCAAAAACAGTCCTTCATTCACAATATTTTAAATTCTTTAGTTAAACTCTAAAAACGAAAATAAATTGGACAAATAAGACGAAAAATATTCCTTATTAGTGCCAAATAGAATGAATCTCAATAAATTATTTAATTTTCAATTTGAGTATTTGATTTTCATTCACGTCACTGCAAATCCTCCAATCTTTCCACAGGACGTTCACACATAAAATTTTGACATCGGTAAATCAAGGTTTTCCCCTCCACATATCTATCCGCAAATAAATGATGCGTACTATCGCCTTTTTCGTTCGCCAATAACAAGGTATTCGGTAAAAACGATTCTTGAACCTCCGCACTCAAAACAGCAGCATTTTCACCAATCACTACCATTTCTTTCATCGGAAACACCAAATAAGTCACCGCATTCAACCAACGAGAAAAAGAGGTAGGGTATTTAGAAATGGATTCCTCCAAACTTTTCACCATTTGCACCGCCCTTTCGTGGTATTTCGGTGCGTCCAACAATGCCGATAGCTTCAATAAATTGTGCGCCATTGTGGAATTGCCAGAAGGTGTGGCATTGTCGTAAAATTCTTTTTTACGGAGTACAATGTCTTTTTGCCCTTTGGGTGTATAAAAAAACAAGAAACTTTTGGGGTCTTCAAAATGAGCAAAAACGTAATCGGTCAATTCTCCAGCTTTCTCCAATAAGGCTTCATCAAAGTTGATTTGAAAAACTTCAATCAAGGCTTCAATCAACAAAGCATAGTCATCCAAAAATGCAGGAAATTGAGCTTTGCCATTTTTGTAGGTGTGCTGCAATCCATGTTCACCACTCACTGCAAATTTTTCGAGTAAAAATTGAAGGTTATCTACTGCCATTTTTTTGAAGTAAGGTCGCTGCAATGCTTGATAAGCTTTGGCGTAAGCCGTAACCATCATTGCATTCCAAGACAAAATAATTTTATCATCCAGCGCAGGTTTGATGCGTTTTTCCCTCACTTCAAAAAGCTGTTGTCGAGCCTTTTGCAGCTTTCCCTTCAATATTTGCACATTCATCCCCTCTTGATTGGCAAAGGCTTCATAAGTCATTTCTCGGTTCAAAATATTCTTATGTTCCCAGTTTCCGCCTTCACTCACTTCATAAAAGCGGTTAAAAAGGGGTACATCCTCCTTCAATACCGCTTCAATCTCCGACTTGTCCCACACATAAAACTTCCCTTCAACACCCTCCGAATC
>JBGCDY010000638.1:0-4363 GCA_045105835.1 Chitinophagales bacterium | reverse complement strand
AACCTCTCTTCTTTCGAAAAATCATATTCAATACAAATTTCGCAACCTTCCTCTAACTTCATATTTGGATGAAACTCGGGATAAAAAAAGCTTAAATCAAAAATACTTCTAATCAACTCCAATACCGTAGTCTTACCACTCCCATTCATCCCCGCCAATACAATCGTATCCAAAGTATTGCCATCCTTATCTGTAAAGTCAAACTCCACATCATCGAATACTTTGTAGTTCTTTATTTTAAGTTTTCGGATTTTCATGAAAGATTATTTTGAGGTGTTAATACATATCAATTGAAGAACTCAGTATTTGCTTTATTCTCTTTCTACCCAATCTATACAAATTGTTCATTTGCTCCCTTGTAGCAATCATCAATAGAGTAATCATCCCAGATTGAAGTTCATCATCAGATTCTGTCACAAGATACAATAATCTATATTCAGGTCGTTTATGAAAATGAAGTGCTACTATTCCATGCCAATTTCCTTTCAATATTTTACTCTCTTTTGGAAAAGGTTTTAATTGCAGTTCTTCGCTCCAATCATATACTTCTGCTTGAATGTTTTTAGGGAGTTTTTTGAACTGTTTCTCAAAAGACTTTGTAAATTGGATTTGATACATATCTTCAAAAATTAGTCAGAAGGAAGAATATCACGAAGTACAGTACCACTCTTTATTACAGGGGATTTTATAGATTCTTCTGCTAAGAAGCTTAAAAAATTCGCATAATCTTCACTATCTTCATCTACTTCAATGGATGCCAAATTGTGCAAATCTTGGGTAATTTGAGCAACTTTTTTGTAGGAAACATACAGTTTCTCTACAACATCTGGCTTCTTTCTTTTTTTATAAACTTCAATGTTTTTCTTGAGGTATTCTTGTTTTCTCTTCACAAAAGGAATGAGATTTTTAGCCTCTTCTTGCTTCAAATCCAGTAAATTATCTTCAATTCCATCAATAAAGACATCCAACAGCACCAGATAAGCCTGAAAGTTGGTGTTATTTTCGTGAGATTTTTTTGCAGAGAGCGAATCAAATTTATTGATTTGATTTAACAATTGATTTCCCAAGATATGTTCTATTGTATATACCATCTCAATTTGTTTTTCTGTAAAACGTAGCTTACACTTTATTGGTTCAGAAAACTCTACTTCAAAACAAAAAGAGCTTCCTCCAATCATTGAAGAAAGCTCTTTTTATCAAATTTTACTTATCAAAAATTGTGTTTAGAAAAAGTAAGCTACTCCAAACTGAACGCTAAAATTCCTGTCCGAATCCTCTCGGCTCTCGAAAGTAGCATTCTCAGAAGGGTAGATACTGTTGTCATAGTGGTTGTTTGTTGTATCTGCGAATCCTTGAATCACTCTAAAATCAACCAAAAAACCTGCTCCTACATAATACATTGCTCCGAGATTCAATCCAAAATCCAAGGAGTTAAAAAAGTTTCCATCATCAGAAGGAGTAGGTGCAAAAACATTATTGAAAGAATTATAATTTTGCCAATCAATCTCCAAATTGGTCTCTTCGCTACCTAATGGACTTCCAGCAACTGAAGTTTCGACTGTTTTTTTGAAGTCTCCTTCTGCTGAAATCAAATATCCAATGTTAGCTCCCACATACCCCTTCAATTGTCCATTCCCTATAAGGGCTAAAATAGGAAGGTTTATGTAAGTCTGTGTAAAATCTGATTCTTCTTGTATTTGGTACAAGCCTGTTCCTGAAACAGGATCTCCAATGGGCAATTCAAAATCATATTCCTTTTTGGAAATTCCCCCTCTTGTTTCGTAATTCAACTCTACTACTACACTCAACATTTCTGAAATACCTGCTTTGTAGAACATTCCTCCCTGAAAACCAGGCTTAAAGCCTGCAGATTCTCCATCCTCCGAATTACCATAACTCTGCGAGTTACTTAGATTTCCACCTACCTTCACTCCAAATTGAGCTTGAAGAGTAGTCGCCGAAATCATCAATACAAAAAACAGGTATAAGTTAACTCGATTCATTGTACTATTTTTTTTCATGTTGATAATTTTTTGAAACATTGATTGGTTTGTGAAAAATTTTGAAAGCCTATTATATATTGTAACACTGTATTTATTCGGCAAAAATATGATTTTGTTTACAGTAATAAAAAAAGAGCCTCCTCCAATTATTGAAGAAAGCTCTTTTATATTCTTTCAAAAACGAAAAATCAATTTTTCATTTTCATTCTTATTTTAATTCCTATGCCAATCCTCCTTCTTCACGAATTTTATTCAAAGCAGAACCTGCTTTGAACCAGCCGATTTGTACTTCATTGTAAGTATGAGCTACTTCAAAACTGTCGCTTGTACCATCTTTGTGGTTCAATACAACCGTTAAGTTTTTGCCTGGTGTGAACTCGGTCAATCCCAAAATATCTACACTATCGTCTTGGCGAACCAAGTCATAGTCAGAAGGGTTCACAAAAGTCAAGCCCAACATACCTTGCTTTTTCAAGTTGGTTTCGTGGATACGTGCAAACGATTTTACGATTACCGCTCTTGCGCTTAGGTGACGAGGTTCCATTGCAGCATGCTCACGAGAAGAACCTTCTCCCAAGTTTTCTTCCCCAAAAATCACGGTACCAATACCAGCCGCTTTGTAAACTCTTCCCGAATCAGGCACGCCCATGAATTCGTCCTTCAAAGTGTTGTAAACTTTGTTGGTGGATTCATTGAAGTAGTTGATTGCTCCTGTATACAAATTGTTGGAAATGTTGTCTAAGTGACCACGGAAACGCAACCAAGGTCCCGCCATTGAAATGTGATCCGTTGTACATTTTCCTTTGGCTTTGATCAACAATTGAAGTCCTTTCAAATCCGTTCCTTCCCAAGCTGCAAAAGGAGTCAATAACTCAATTCGCTTAGAATCAGGACTTACGGTCACTTCAATGCCGCTACCATCTTCGGCAGGTGCTTGGTAACCTCTGTCTTCTACTGCAAAACCTTGTGTTGGCAATTCATCCCCAGTTGGTGGATCCAACAATACATCTTCGCCATCTGCATTTTTGATGGTATCCGTCAATGGATTGAATTTCATGCTACCACCCAAAACCATTGCCGTCACCAATTCTGGAGAAGCTACAAAAGAGTGCGTCAATGGATTTCCATCGTTTCTCTTCGAAAAGTTTCTATTGAAGGAAGTGATGATGGAATTCTTTTTGTTGGGGTCTTTGGTATGTCTTGACCATTGTCCGATACAAGGACCACAAGCATTTGCCAATACGACACCACCCATTTTTTCGAGTTTGTCCAACTGACCATCTCGTTCTACGGTGAAACGCACTTGCTCCGAACCTGGTGTGATGGTAAATTCTGCTTTGGCAACCAATTTTTTGTCAATTGCTTGCTGTGCGATACTTGCTGCACGATCCAAATCCTCGTAAGAAGAGTTGGTACAACTACCAATCAAACCTACTTCCAATTTTTCAGGATAACCATTTTCGTCAATTGCTTCTGCTAATTTGGAAATCGGCCAAGCCAAATCTGGTGTAAAAGGTCCATTGACGTGTGGCTCCAAAGTAGAAAGATCAATTTCAATCAATTGATCGTAGTATTCTGTTGGATTCGCTTCTACTTCTGCATCTGTCTGCAAATGCTCTACAACCGTATTGGCTAAATCTGCCAAATCGTTGCGGTCTGTAGAACGTAGATATCTATCCATTGCTTCACCGTACTCAAAAATCGAAGTTGTTGCTCCAATCTCCGCTCCCATGTTGCAGATAGTCCCTTTCCCTGTACAAGAAATGTTTCTTGCACCAGGACCAAAATATTCTACAATCGCACCTGTTCCACCTTTTACGGTCAAAATACCTGCGACCTTCAAAATTACATCTTTGGCAGAAGCCCAACCATTGAGCTTACCAGTCAATTTCACTCCAATGAGCTTCGGCATCAACAATTCCCACGGCATTCCTGCCATTACATCCACAGCATCAGCTCCACCAACACCAATCGCTACCATTCCCAAACCACCTGCATTCGGTGTGTGAGAATCCGTACCAATCATCATTCCACCAGGAAAAGCATAGTTCTCCAAGACTACTTGGTGAATAATTCCAGCACCTGGTTTCCAAAATCCCAAACCATATTTGTCCGATACAGCAGAAAGGAAGTCATACACTTCTTTGTTCACATCAATTGCAGCTACCAAATCGGCATCTGCACCACTTTTGGCTTGAATCAGGTGATCACAATGCACCGTTGAAGGAACTGCTACTTTTGGCTTACCTGCCATCATAAATTGAAGCAATGCCATTTGAGCCGTTGCATCTTGCATTGCTACACGGTCAGGTGCAAAATTCACATACGCTTTTGCTCTACCATACGGTTCTTCAGGAAGG
>JBGCDY010000637.1:0-17687 GCA_045105835.1 Chitinophagales bacterium | reverse complement strand
TTTCACTCATCAGTTTTGAAGCCTTGAAGGAAGATAATCTACAAAGGGCATTGAAACGGGTGAAACCTTCAATGGAATTGGAGCAAGCGATTTATAGAGGTTGGATGCTCAAACCTTTTGAATACCAAGCTTTTTACGAAGCATTACTGCAAAGGAACATTCAACTCATCAATACGCCAACCGAATACCAATTTTGCCATTACCTTCCCAATTCCTATGCTGTAATTGAAGCCTTTACGCCTAAAACTACTTTCAAAAAATTAGAAGGTGAATTTGATATTGCAGACTTCAATGCCGAATTAGAAACCTTTGGCAGTTCACCAATTGTCATCAAAGATTATGTAAAATCCCAAAAGCATTATTGGACAGAGGCTTGTTTTATTCCAGATGCAAGTGATACAAATCAAGTGGAGAAAGTGGTGAAACGTTTTTTGGAACTGCAAGGGGATGATTTGAATGAAGGGCTGGTTTTTAGAGAGTTTGTAGGTTTGGAGCAATTGACCACTCACTCCAAAAGTGGAATGCCTTTGACCAAAGAGTTTCGGTTGTTCATAAAAGACGGAGAAATCATTGCCCAGTTCAACTATTGGGATGAGGGTGATTATGAAAACATCCAACCTGACTTGACTCGCTTCAAAGAATTGATTCCCAAGATTCAAAGCCGTTTTTTCACGATGGATATTGCAAAGAAAGTTGATGGGGATTGGATAATTGTGGAGTTGGGCGATGGTCAAGTAGCAGGACTACCTGATAAGGCGGATATAGTGAACTTTTACAAACTCCTTACACCAAATCACTTTCAATAATCCCTTTTATTGCCACCAGATTACGATAAATTCCCTCCAACTCATCTTTTTGAGTCACCGAAAAATTATTGCTAATGCAATAATTTTTTCCCTCCAAAACCACAAAAAACCAGTTTCGTCCTACCACATATGCACCGTAAACAGGCTTTTGGTTATCATTTAATTTTTGCCCTACCATCATTGCAGCTAAAAGTTGTCCAATTGGGTCATCTGCTGAACCTTTTTCTTTTTTGTATTCGTGAAAAAAGAAGTAGGGATTTTTGGGTTCAAAGATTCCACTTGCCACAATCAAATCTGGCTTCCCCAATAGTTTGTATTTATCATTAAAAGTTGCGGAAATAGTTCGTTCCAAAAATATGTTATAGGTTTTTGATTTAATTTCAGCCATTTGGATAAGCGGATAAATGAGGTTGAACTTCAATTCATCTTCATTCCAATAAGGAACATTTATAATCGCATTTTCTCGAAGTTCTTGTAACACCCCATCGGCTCGTTCATTTATTTTGACATCCCTACTCAACCAATATTCCAATTTTTCACAGACCAAAACCTGTTGCAAACCAAATTTTTCCATTAAAGCCTGTGTTGTCCATTCTTTAAATGCCATTTCTATTGTTTTAGTTGTTTCGATATCAGTTACCATAATTCAAAAACAAAAATCCTTCGCTTTTGGTTTCGATTCCCTATTATTGTAGCCCAAACAAGAAAAAATATACCATGACACAATACCAAAACACCCTTTCCTTTGCCCAACAAATGGACGAAAACGATCCATTGAAGTCTTTTCGGCAGAAATTTCATTTACCTCTTCAAAAAAATGGAGAGCCGTTCATCTATCTATGCGGCAATTCTTTGGGTTTGCAGCCCAAAAGTACCCGTAATGCCATTGAGCAAGAATTGAAGGATTGGGAAAATCATGGAGTAGAAGGGCATTTTCACGCCAAAAATCCATGGTTGCCTTACCATGAATTTTTGACTGAAGCCATGGCGAAAGTCGTGGGGGCAAAACCCATTGAAGTAGTGGTGATGAACACGCTTTCGGTGAATTTACATTTGATGATGGTCTCTTTTTATAGACCAACTGCCAAGCGACATAAGATTTTGATTGAATTCGATGCATTTCCATCGGACAAATATGCGGTGGCTTCCCAAATCAAGTTTCACGGTTTTGACCCAGTCGAAAGCCTGATTGAATTGAAGGCAAGAGAGGATGAGGAATGTATTCGGATGGAAGATATTGAAGCGGTGATTGAAGCTGAGGGTGAAGAGATTGCCTTGATAATGATTGGCAATACGAACTACTACACGGGACAGTTTTTTGATATGAAACACATTGCAGCATTGGGTCACGCCAAAGGTTGCAAGGTGGGCTTTGACTGTGCTCATGGTGCAGGGAATGTGGATTTGAACTTACATGATAGCGGAGTGGATTTTGCAGTTTGGTGTAGTTATAAGTACATCAATTCTGGACCTGGAAGTTTGGGCGGCTGTTTTGTCCACGAACGCCATGCACACGATAAAACCCTGCCTCGTTTTGAAGGTTGGTGGGGACACAATAAGGAGACTCGTTTTGGGATGCGAGATGGTTTTGACCCCATTCCTGGGGTAGAGGCTTGGCAATTGAGCAACCCCCCGATTTTGTCAATGGCGGCAATTAAGGCTTCTTTGGAGGTTTTTATGGAGGCTGGAATGGCAAATTTGCGTAAAAAAGCAGTGGTATTGACGGGTTATTTGGAATTTTTGTTGGATGAAATGAATCATTCTCACATCAAAATCATTACACCTCGTGACCCAAAACATCGTGGTTGTCAGTTGTCTATTCAAGTACAAAATGCAGACAAAACACTTTTTAATCAAATCACCGAAGCTGGAGTCATTGCAGATTGGCGAGAGCCTGATGTGATACGAGTTGCACCTGTTCCGCTTTACAATTCGTTTGAGGATGTGTATCGATTTGTGGAAGTTTTGAAGCGAGAATTGAAGGAAAATTGAACCTTTTGAAGGAATTTTTCTTGTTAAAAATGTGGTTATTTAAAAAAAACGTAAAATGAGACTACGGTAGTCTATTCATTTGAAGGTTAGGTGAATATTTGGTTAATAATTATTCTTTTCTAAAATCAGACTACCGTAGTCTTTACTTCCTCCATCGAGTTTGTCAACGAACCAAAAATGTTTATCTTTCAGCAAAAGAATATTGAATGAATCAAAATACCAACAAAATCATCATCATAGGCGCAGGGCTTTGCGGAACACTATTAGCAGTTCGATTGGCACAGCGTGGCTACACCGTTTCGCTACACGAAAAACGCTCGGATATGCGAATGGAAGAAGTCGATGCAGGGCGTTCTATCAACTTGGCATTGTCCGCAAGGGGCTTGATGGCATTGGAGCGAGTGGGTTTGAAGGAAGTCGTAATAGAGGAGTGTATTCCGATGCGGGGGCGTTTTATCCATCCGCTCAATGGCACACCTTTCGTTTCGCCTTATAGTGGTCGGGAAGAAGATTATATCAATTCGGTTTCTCGTGGTGGTCTGAATATCACCCTTTTGGATGAAGCCGAAAAGATGGGAAACATCACCCTACACTTCAATAGCAAATGCGAAGGCGTAGATTTGAAGGGGGCAAAGGCAACTTTCAAAAACTTTGAAACAGGTGAAACTTGGGTCGAAGAAGGTGATGTGGTGATTGGAACGGATGGTGCTGGTTCGGCAGTTCGTCGGAGTATGATGGGACAAACAACAAAATTACTCTTCAATTATTCTCAAGATTTTCTACGACATGGCTACAAGGAATTGAGCATTTTACCAACTGAAAGTGGGGAATATCGCATCGAAAAAAACGCCTTGCACATTTGGCCTCGTGGCAGTTTTATGATTATTGCTTTACCGAATATGGATGGCAGCTTTACGGTCACGATGTTCCATCCTTTTGGAGGGAAAAATGGCTTCAATGCCTTAGATACCAAAGAAAAAGTGCAGTCATTTTTTGAAGCTTATTTCCCTGATTTGATCCCTTATATGCCACACTATGTAGAGGAGTTTTTTGAAAACCCTGTGGGTACTTTGGGAACAATTAAGTGTTTCCCGTGGCAAGCCTATGGCAAGACCTTGATTATGGGGGATGCTTCTCATGCGATTGTGCCGTTTTATGGACAAGGTATGAATGCTTCCTTTGAGGATGTGCGGGTTTTTGATGATGTTTTGAATGAATTTGAAGGCAAGACAGGTTGGGAAAAAATATTCACCGAATTTGAAACTGCAAGGGTAGAAAATGCGAATGCGATTGCTGATTTGGCGATTGACAATTTTCATGAAATGCAAGACCGTGTGGACGATGCTGACTTTATGAAAAAACGAAAATTGGAAATGAAATTGGAGCAGCAATTTCCCGATTATTACTCCAAATATTCATTGGTGACTTTCCAACCAGAACTTCCTTATTCAGATGCAATGAAGCTTGGAAGAAAGCAAGATGATTTGCTTTTGAAGCTTTGTGAAGGCGCTAATGTGGCGGATTTAGATTTGGAAGAGGTGATGGAAGAAGTGCGGCAGACGATTTACGGTGGACGGACAACGGAAACACAGTAATTTAGACTTGTTTAAAAAACAAAAAATGCAAAACAAAATTCTCACAGACAAAGCCAAACCGCTTGGCAATTACCCCCACATCAAACGAGTGGGCGATTTTCTCTACATTTCTGGTACAAGCAGCCGAAGGGCTGACAATACGCACATTGGTGCAAAACAGGATGAAAATGGCAACTGGAATTTGGATATTCGGGCGCAAACCAAAGCGGTGATTGAAAACATTGGAACTTACCTGCAAAGTGTAGGAGCAGACTTGTCGAATGTCGTTGACATCGTCACTTTTTTGGTGGAAATGAAAGACTTCAAAGGCTACAATGAAATCTACGGCACTTTCTTCAATAAGGAAACAGGGCCTACTCGAACAACTGTTGCTGTTCACCAATTGCCGCATCCCAATTTGTTGATTGAGATAAAAGCGATTGCTTATCAGCCTTTGTAGTGATTAGTGATTAGTAGATTGATGACTTGTGACTTGTGACTTGTGACTTGTGACTTGTGACTTGTGACTTGCTTGATAAAACCTAATTTTCAATTACTTGCCTATCAAATGCGTTTTTCATTTTCATTCTTATTTTAATTTTGATTCACTGCTTATGACTCGCAAAACCTTACTCCTCATTTTATTATTTTTCGTTATTGGTGGCACGACCTTTTTGTTGATGAGTCCATACCCTTTTGGCAGTGGCTTTTTGGCAGTGATGTCTTGCTTGACCTTGCTTTGGGTGTATAGTTTACTTATCAAAGATGCCAGTATCATCGACATTTTTTGGGCTCCAGGATTTGCTATTTTGGCGTGGTATTATTTTTCTACTACTTCCGACACCTCCAATGTTCGCAACCTTGTTTTATGTAGTATGGTGACGATTTGGGCAGTGCGATTGGCGGGATACATCTTTATGCGGAATCACGGAAATGGGGAAGATTTTCGGTACCAACAGTGGCGCAAGGATGGCGGGAAAAACTATTGGTGGATTTCCTTTTTGCGGGTGTTTTTATTGCAGGGGTTGTTGATGTGGATAGTGGGTTCCGTTCTTTTGGTGGCTCAATCAAGCGGAGAAAGCGTTTTGCAGCCACTGGATTATGTGGGGATTGTACTTTGGGTGATTGGCTTTTTGTTTGAAGCTGTGGGCGATTATCAGTTGTCTAATTTCAAGAAAACTCCTTCCAACAAAGGCAAGGTAATGGACAAAGGTTTGTGGCGATATACCCGACACCCCAACTATTTTGGGAATGCGGTGATGTGGTGGGGATTCTTTCTATTTGCCCTTGCAACAACAGGAGGATGGATGTATGTTTTCAGTCCGATTTTGATGACCTTCTTGTTGGTGCGGGTTTCGGGTGCAGCACTTTTGGAAAGTACCTTGAAGAAAACCAAACCGAAATACAAAGACTATATCGAAAAAACATCGACCTTTATTCCTTGGTTTCCTAAAAAGTAAACGCCTCGTTTTTTCGACCAAATAAATTCTATGAATACGATAATCAAACTCAGCGATTGGGTAGAAAAGCTATTGGGTTTCAGTCTGACCATGCAAAAAGACATCTTCAAATCAATCCTCATTATTGCAGTTTTAATGTTGATTCGCAAAGGTTTGATAAAGTTGGTGATTCGCTTCAATAAAGACGTTTGGTTCAGCTATTGGATGCGGAACAGCATTACCTATTTCTTGTTTTTGATTGGGGTGATTGGTGTCGGGCACATTTGGTTTCAGGGCTTTGAATTGGTAGCTACTTATTTGGGATTACTTTCGGCAGGTATTGCCATTGCCCTAAAAGACCCGATTGTGAACATTGCAGGATGGGTGTTTATTTTGGTTCGACAACCTTTTGAAGTAGGAGATAGAATCCAAATCGGGGAACACTCAGGTGATGTGATTGACCTTCGTATTTTTCAGTTTACGCTCAACGAAATCGGTAACTGGGTAGATGCGGACCAAAGCACAGGAAGGATTATCCACATTCCCAATGCCAAAATATTCTACGATTCCATCGCCAACTACAACAAGGGTTTTACCTATATTTGGAATGAAATCCCTGTTCTTGTGACCTTCGAAAGCGATTGGAAAAAAGCCAAACAAATACTGCAAATCATTGTGAATGAAGAAACCCGCAATGTAAGCGAACAAGCGCAATTCAAACTCCGAAAGGCTGCCGAAAAATACATGATTATGTACACCAAGCTGACTCCGATTGTTTATACAGACGTAAGAGACAGCGGAATTATGCTTACGATTCGCTACCTCACCAACCCCCGAAATCGAAGAGGGAGCAGCCAGACAATTTGGGAATCCATCCTTACTGAATTTGCCAAACACGATGACATTGACTTTGCTTATCCTACACTTCGGTACTACAACAATCGGACAGAAGGGAAAAAAGATGCCAGAGCAGAATAGTCTGGTGATTGGTAAATAGTGACTGGTAATTGGTTATTGAATTATTTGATTACCAACTTTGTTTTTTAACAAAAAGTGTCATGTATTTAGTATTTAAAGCACTAGGTTTCTCAGTATTTGAGTCTTTTTCGTTTCAATTCTAATTTTCATTCGCTCCTTATTGGTATCTTGCAGCCTAAAATTCAACACTATAATGGATAAAAAAGGCAAACTCTATTTGATTCCCAATTTGTTGGGAGGAGAAGACGCAGGTATCATTTCTGAACAAGTAAAACAAGTCGTTTATGGCTTGGACATTTTTATTGTAGAAACCGTGCGAAATGCACGACGCTATTTAATAAAATTGGGCATCAAGGAAGCGGGCAAAACCATTGACGAACTGACTTTCCACCACTTGGACAAGCACACTAAAAAAAATCAATTTAGGGAATTTTTGAATGAAGCAGACAATGGCAAGGACATTGGTTTGATTGCAGATGCAGGCTGTCCCACCGTTGCAGATCCTGGTGCATATTTGGTCAAAACGGCACATCGTCGAGGTATCGAAATTGTGCCACTGGTTGGTCCTTCTTCTATCTTATTGGCACTCATGGGTTCGGGTATGAATGGTCAGTCATTTTCTTTTGTGGGATACGTTCCTATCAAGAACCCAGACCGTAGTAGGCGTTTGCTACAACTCGAAAAATGGGCGACTCAAAACCAGCGACAAACCCAAATTTTTATGGAAGCCCCCTTTCGCAATGACTCACTATTGAAGGACATTCTTCGCACCTGTCACCCTGCTACCAAACTTTGTGTAGCGGTTAATTTGACCCTTCCAAACCAACAAATCATCAGTCAAACCATCGAACATTGGAAAGAAGACACCATTCCTTCTTTTCACAAACAACCTGCAATCTTTATTTTGGGGCGGTAAAATACTGATTGAATTCTCAAGGTGAGATTTTATTCTATTGTTAAGTCAAAGAAAAAGAACTCCCAAATGTGTATTGTGATACATATTCTAATGCCTCTTTTAAAGCCCTGATAAAATCAGGGCTTTAAAACCCTTTCTACTTTACCTCCTTGACCATTTTACTTTTTCATATCAAGATATTATTCATCTTTCCTCAATTTTAGTGTTTTTGGTATGGTATTGGTGCATTCAATCCATTGAATATTTTTTTAACCAATATCCTAAACATCAAATACATGAAGCCCATTAAGTTTTACTCTTTGGCACTGCTATTTATATTCTTTACTTCAAATAGCACCTTTGCACAACCCATGATTACAGCCGATTCTGCTCCCGAATTGGGCTCAAGCATACAAATATCCATTGTAGACCCAGAACCTTTGGGCAACCTGGTACTGCCTTCAGGAGAAGGTATTATCTGGGATTTTTCGGCAAGCACCGTTACCCAGACCCGTGTTGCGACCTTCATAGATGCCGCAGAAAGTGATGTCAGTATCTTCTTTCCCAATGCCGATATTGCCTTATCTTACGACAATGGCGGACTTCCTCTTGGCTCTTTCAATCTAAAATACGACTTCTTTGCCCTCTTTAATGACAGCTTGTTGAATGTCGGATTTTCTACCGAAAGCGGCACAGTTATCAACTACAACAATCCTCTAACCGCCTTCACTTTCCCATTCCAATTTGGAGACATGGTTGAAGATGATTTTAGTGTAAATTTTGAGATCGGAGCGAGTACCGTCACCGAAGCAGGTACATTGACCATTGAAGCAGATGCTTATGGAACGGTCTTGTTGCCAAACGAAGAAATAGACAATTTGCTTAGGATCAAAACTACACGCAACTATTACCAAGCATTTGAAGACAATGTATTGGATACCATTTTTTACGAAGAAGAACGATTGGCTTGGTATGCAGCCGACAAGATTTACCCCGTTTTGAGTGTCACCACCGAAATGGTCAGCACGAACCCTTCTCCCCAAACACGCATTTATTTCACAGGAGATGTCGAAACCAGCATTGAAGAATATTTGCCAACGGCTTCTATTGAAGCTTATCCAAACCCAAGTTCGGGCGCATTTCAAGTAAAATATGATTTGCTCCAATCAACAGATGTTCAGTTAAATGTTTACAACAACATGGGACAGTTGATTCAAAATGCAGGTGGCGGTCGCCAAAGTGCAGGCAGTCAAACAACAGCTATTGATTTGACAGGTCAAGCACAAGGCATCTATTTTGTAGAGATGATTTTGAACGAAACAGAGCGAATTGTACATAAATTGATGGTGCGATAAACTTTGCGACAAAAGAATAAAGACGTAAGACAAAAGATTTATTTTCTTAAAAATGAGTCTTTTGTCTTACGTCTTTTATCTAAAATCTCATTTTAAATCTTCTTACCTTTCATCGCCACTGCAATCGCCTGATCCATGACCCTTTCGGCAAAAGGACGGGTAAAATCGTTCAGAGCTTCAATGTGTTGGTGAATCAAGTCCTTGTCCTTTGAAGACAAGACATCCTTCAATGTTTGCACTCCTTCCTTTGTTCCTTCCATTTCAGCTTCGGTCAACAATGCGCCATTTTTTTGAACAAAACGCTCCACACTTCCAATCATGCTATTCGCCTCATTTAGAGCCTCCTGCAATGCCCGCACCTGCATATCCGACTTTGCATTTTGAATCGAATCAATCAGCATTTGCGACATTTCCTCCTCACTCAAACCATAGCTTGGCTTCACCTCAATACTTTGTTCCACACCCGAACGCAATTCCTTTGCACGCACACGGGTAATTCCATCCGCATCCAAAATAAAACTAATGTCCACCTTGGGCATCCCCGCAGGCATACCAGGAATTCCTGTCAATTTGAATTCTCCCAATTTTCGGTTGTCCACCACCAAATCACGCTCTCCCTGATAAACCGTAATCCGCATACTTCCTTGACCGTCCACATGCGTCGTATATTGACGACCTGCCTTAATCGGCAATTTTGAATTTCGAGGAATGATGACATCCATCAAGCCCCCCATTGTTTCGATGCCCAAAGACAAAGGAGTGATGTCAATCAAGAGCATACCTTTCTGATTACCAGCCAAAATATCCGCTTGTACCGCAGCACCCAAAGCGACTACTTCATCAGGATTGAGGTCATCATGTGGCGTTCGTCCAAAAAACTTACCTACTGCCTCTTTTACCAAAGGCACTCTCGTAGAACCACCTACCAAAACCACTTCATCAATCGCCTCAATCTTCAAATCCGCATCTTCCAAAGCCCGCTTGCAGCTCACCAAAGTTTTATCCACCAAAGGCTGAATCAATTCTTCAAACTTACTCCGAGTCAAACTCAATTTTAATTCCTCGCGCTCGTTTGTAACGAGTGTCTCTCCCCCCTTGCGCTCTGCCTGCCCCGATTCCTCGGGGTTTGCAACGAGTGCACCATCAAGTGTAAGACCTGTTTCAAAAACATCTCCACTACTCAAAGCCACCTTCGCCTTTTCTGCCTGCAATCGAAGGCTTTGCATCGCATTTTTATTCTCCTTCAATGCCGAAGTATCCAATCCATGTTCCGCAATCCAGTAATCCAGAATCGCTCGGTCTAAATCGTCACCGCCTAAAAAAGTATCTCCATTGGTCGACAATACTTCAAAAATCCCTGCATCAATGCTCAAAATGGAAATGTCAAATGTTCCTCCTCCAAAGTCATACACTGCAATCGTTTTTTCCTCATCTGCTGTCAATCCAATTCCATACGCCAAACTTGCCGCCGTTGGCTCGTTCACAATCCGCAAAACTTCCAAGCCCGCCAATTTCCCAGCATCTCTTGTCGCTTGCCTTTGGGCATCATTGAAGTAAGCAGGAACGGTAATGACCGCCTTCGTCACTGTTTGATTCAAAGCCTTTTCGACTCGGTGCTTCAATTGTTTGAGAATGAGAGAAGACAATTCAATCGGTGTGTAAAACTTATCGTTCACCCGAATCTTCGCCAAACTTTCGGTATTGTCATCAATCACTTGATAGCCAAAATAATCGGTATGCGCCTTGAGGTCTTGAAACGATTTTCCCATCAATCGCTTGACCGAATAAATCGTATTTTCGGGCTGGGTCACCAAATAATCTTTGGCATCATTTCCAACCAGAATCCCTTCATTTTCCGTATTGAAATGCACGATAGAAGGCACCAACTTATTGCTTCCTCCTTCGTCCTTTACCGCTATTGACTTGCCACTTTCTGCATCTATATAAGCAACCAAACTGTTGGTTGTACCTAAGTCAATGCCCACAATAATGTCTTTTTGTGGAGTTTCCGCTTCTGTTAGCGTACCTTGTTTTATGTTGATGGATATTTTTGCCATGTTTCCTATAACAGTTTTACTGTTTATATTGTTTGAAGTACAAAGATAGGCTTGATTCAATAGGATTTGTCTATATTGAGTTGTTTATTTCTATGGGATTCCAACAGAACAAAATTGAAGTACTCATAGTAGAAAGCCTCCATTTTTCATTTTTATTCTAATTTTTATTTTCACTAACATTGTCCATTTACCTCAAAAATTCTACCAATGAAATCCTCGTAGCAGAGGACAAACCACTTGGCGCACCAGGGGGTGAGGGAAAGGTACATCGCATTGTATCTGGCTTTTACCAAAACTGTTGTGTCAAAATCTACTATCCAAAATTACGCACCACTGTCCGAAAAAACAAGATTCGCTACATGATGGCTCACAAGCCCAATAATTTAGAATCTCGACAATACAAGATTTGTTGGCCCATCGACATGGTATATATCAAGGATGAATTTGTAGGGTTTTTGATGCCCTTGGCATTTTCAGACAGCATCCAACTCTATGGACTTTGCAAAAGAAAATTGGGTAAACGGCTATCCCCTGTTTGGCAAAAATATGATAGAGAAGAAGTTCGGGGCTTATTGAATCGCTTCAAATTGTGTCGCAACTTGGCGATTCCCATTTTCAATATTCACAGTTATGGACTTTATGTCTTGGTGGATTTGAAGCCCCAAAATGTATTGGTCACAGATACGGGCAAGATTTCGGTGATTGACCTCGATTCCATCCAAATTGTCAGCAACGGAAAGGTTCTTTACAGTGGTCCTGTCGCCACTCCCGAATACATTCCACCAGAAGGTATGTCAAAAGACCCCGATGGTGGTGACTACATTCCCGACACTTGGGATAGATTTTCGATGGGGGTGATTTTTTACCAACTCCTATTGGGCTTGCACCCCTACACAGGTACGGGTTTGCGGCAATACCGAGACCTCAATACTTTGGAGGAAAAAATCGTAGAAGGCTTATTTCCTTTCGGCAAAAAGTCAAAATATGTGCGTCCTGCCACACCTCACCAAAAATTTCGGCAACTGCCTCGCTATCTGCAAAAAATGTTCATGGACTGTTTTGACACTGCAAACACAGACCCCGAAAAACGTCCAACAGCAAACGATTGGGGCGAAGCCATGTTCAAAGCCGTTCAGCCCACTTCTGCCCTTCAATTGAAGACCCTCGCCAATACACTGACTACAAAATTCAAACTCGTTTGGAGTGATTTACAAAACAGCAAAGCCTCTCAATCTTTTGTGACGACAGTACAATCAGCATTGAAGCCCAAAACATCACCGAAAACACCACAAACAACAACGGCAAAACAACCCGCAAAACCCAAGCCCTTAAAACTCAAACCTCGCCCCCAAAAATTAGAATACGCAAGCTTTCGGGCAAGGTTGATTGCAGGGGTTTTGGATGCGTTTTATTACTTCAATGCGGCTTTGGGAACTTATGCTACTACAGTAGGATTTCTTTATTTGGCACACCATCATTTTCAGCTTCCCCAACAAACCCCCGAACAGTTCAACCATTTGAGTATTCCGATTATTGCAGTGTTGGTCTTGTATTGGTATTTCCCCCATTGCGAGGCTTCAGATTGGCAGGCGACTTTGGGTAAGCGCACTATGGGGCTAAAAGTCACAGATTTGCAGGGCAATCGCTTGGATTTGAAGCAAAGTCTGATTCGTTCAGGCTCCAAAATAGCAACGATTCTTACCTTTTTGGTTGGTTTTCTAATGATGTTTTTTCAGGAACGCAAACAGGCTTTGCATGATTTGATGGGCGAAGGGAGTTTGGTTGTGAAAGAGTAAGTGAGAAGACAGAAATGGGATGAGAGAAGTGAGACTTCAAATTCCTTATTGTCAAAACATTAACAACCTTATGGATTAAAGTTGATTTTTATCCTACCACTTAATAAGGCAAGCTCAAATAAAGACTTGTGAAAAAGTACATTCCCAAGCCTACTTCACCTTCCAACCCACCAACAGGTTCTTCACCATCGGAGCCTGCAAACGAAATACTTCATCATTGTTCTCCAAAGATTCCGTCTGAGGCGGAATATTGAGCCATTGTCCCTCTCCCATCAAGCTGCAATTTTCGTGATTGAGTGCCATTGCAGTCACCACACCATATTCCAACAATCTATCAATCAATTCAGAATAAGTCGCTCCAACCGATTCCCGCACCCTACCATTGATGCACAAAGCAACAAACTCATTATTTTTGTCCAAACCAACCGCAATCTTAGGCGTGCGAATGTCATCACTCAAATGTATCAAATCGTTTTGCCAAGCTTCCCCTTCCAAATCCAACACAGATTTGCCCTCTTCAATAAGCGTCGGGCCTCCCTCCAATGCTGCCAATACTCCTTCAAAACCATTGCATTGCATCTCCAAAACCACATTGGTTTCCTTCCAACTTGCAGGTAAATCTGCTGGTGGAATGGACAATACCAAACCTAAACCTTTTTGAAGCGTAAACTGCTGCTCATTTTTTGTAGGAATCATCACTGCAATTTGATTTCCAGCAAGTAATACCATTGTATTCCCATGCGTTGGAATTTCGTTTCCTTCATACATAGCATCAAAATAGGACATTTTTGCAGTCGGATTGTTGTAGGCATTTGCAGCAAAAACAAGGCGGTCATCCTCGTTTTGCAACGCCATTCCTTGACTTGCATTCACCCTTTTCAAAGCTATTTTCTCGCCCTCATACACGATTAGAGCCATACGGTTGTGCTGAGGTGGAGCAATAATTTTGCCCGCCGACAAGACCATTCCCAATGGTTGGAAATGATACTGTTCAGGGAGTTGCAGTTTTTCGGAAGTACTGGAAGGAAGGTAATATCCTCCATTTGCAGCGAATCGAACCTTGTGCAATTCTTCGGCATCATAATCGTCAATCAAATCACCTAGGCTTTCCAATTCCTCATTTGCAGCCAAAACCTTGAACTCCCAATTGGTGGTTTCAATTTGGGTCATCACCATTGAATAAGGCATTTTATCATTGTCATACAAGCCCAAACGATAGGTCGTTTCTATGGCTGATTTCGACTTCTTTTTCCGCTTCAAATGCTCCCCTTTCAAGCCCTCCAAAATCATTTCAAAAGGCGTACCTTTTTCAGCAGCGTCTTCTCTCAATGCTGCCAATACCCTGGAAGCACCTATTTTGCGGCACAATTCTTTGTAGAGTCTATTTTTGCGAATTTCGTAGAAATCTTTGGCTGTTTGAATCGGTGTGGGATAGCCAATCGTCGTGCGAACTCCTGCGGGCGTGAACTGCACAAAACCGCTGTATCGTTCTATTCCCATCATGCGTGCTGATGTCGCTTTGATGGCTTTGCCGATGTGAAAACGGTCAATGTCAATGATGTCGGTCATCAATGCCGCATGTTCACCATTGGCAATGATAAACCCTTTTTTGCTCCGCACATAGCTCAACTTTTGAAGTGCATCCTCTCCCAACTGTCCAAAATGAACCCCAACTGTCCATTGCTCGGTTTTGATGACTTGACAAATATTGTATTTCACCAAACGACGCATCTCCCCATCCTCATTGTTTGCCAAATACTTCTCAAAAGTATCTGCTGTCAGCCAACGGCGAATCGGGCGATTGACACAGAAAATATAAATGGGTTCGAGTGTTGAAGCATGTTTTTCGAGAATTTCTTCGGTGAGTTCTTCTTCTACTTCTAAGCCCAATCTTTGACGGATACTCTGCAAGACAAAGACTTCCAATTCATAACGAACATAGCCGCCAGGAAAATAGGCAATGGGTATGTTGGCTTGAATTTTTTTGAACAAAATATCCCTTTCGTCAATCGCCAATTTGGAACTGTTCGTCAATTGTGAAATCGACAATCGCCAATCCACGAAAAAGTGAGGCGTTTTCTCAAACCTTTGGGCAGGCATGGGTTCTGTCATATCATGAAAAATGACACTAATCAAACCTGTCAACTCTTGATAGGTCAGTTTCCGATAAGGATACTGCTTCAAGTTTTGACGTTTGAAACAGAAGGAATGGTCGTGCAAAATCGGGATATTGCCATTGAAGTGGTGAAAAAGACTATCGACCACATTGAAGAAATGATGGTATTGTTCGACACTCAATTCCTCTTTGACAGGTGTTTCTTTCATTACCTTCAATGCAAAACGCATTGCCATTCCCCTCACCAATTGTGCTTCTTTGCGGAAATGACTGTTTTCGGTGATGGATTCCAACATTCCCATAAAAGATAAACGGTGGTACCCTGCGATGTATTTTCGGTGGCGAGTATCCATTATTTCCTGCAAAACGGGAGGTTTTGCTTCTCTTTGGTCGATGTAATTACCCATTAATCGCACAGCTGTTTCCATCGCTCCGCTATTGTCACAAAGCTGCAAATAGTATTTGTACAGCAAATCCTCCAAGTTTTTGCGGAGTGCATGAATGCTGTATCGGTTTTGGATGACCTTATAATTGTGTTCGACTTCTGCAATGTAATTTTGCGGAAAAAAGATGTGGTCAATTACTGACTTGACAAGTGCAGGAGAAATGTCTCCCCCATCGTATTCGATGACCTTCAATCTGTCCTTTTCTGACAAATGTTCTCCAATCACTTCTGCATAAGCCTTTGCAGGGTCATAGCGTCGGCAAAAAATAGGCACTCCACAGGCGGTTGCTTCAATAATCGGCAATCCTCGACTCTCGTTTTCACTCGGCAACATCACCAAAGATGCCATGTTGTAGAGGTCCGAAATGTCAATAGGTTTCTCGAATTGTTGTCTAAAACGAGGTTTGTCAATTTCACTAAATAGAAAACCTAAGAAAATGCGGTTTCGGAAGGTCGACGGCTGTGACCGCAAGAAGTTGTCAAACTCATACACGATGTGTTCAAAATAATCTGCGTGGGCAAGTGGCAAAGCTCCTGTCACCAAAATGGTGATTTTCAGCTGTGGATTGTTCTCAAATTTGGGAATAAAATCGGGATGCTGGAACATCAATTGCAGCAACCAAAAACTCACCTCTACCCGTTTACGCAACAAAATTCGAGTAGGCTGCAATAAAACAATATTGTTGTTGGAAAGATTGGGTTTGAGGTTTTTACTCGCTCCAATGAGAATCGGTTGCGGGTCTGCCACCTTGAAGACTTTGCCCCGCAATACCTGTTCGGGTGAATAAAGCGACAATCGCCTGCCATATCGTTTGAATGCCGTTTCGACTTGCAGCTGGGCATTGATGGCGTTTCGTTTGGTTTTGACCGTAAACTTTCGGGTATCAATAGCAGTACCAATCTCTGCAACGTTGGCTGGATTGTGTCCGTTTTTCTCAATGAGGTACTTGCTTTGATTCCGATTGACATTGATATTGAACCAGCTACGTGACTCCCACGGAAACAAACGCTCTATCAAACTGAAAAAATCGCTGATGTGTGCGTTCGTAAAAAAATGGTCTCTTGAGCCTTTTTTGGCTTTGTTCTTTTTGGGGCGACTGCCACCCTCCCAATAAAATTCATGGTTGTTGCTGAGAACAGGCAAATTCAAATATTCAGAAATCAAGACAGTTGCCAATGTCAAGGAGACATTTCCTGGATGCGAACAAATATTGAGGGTATAAAGCAGTTGGATATTGTTTTCTTCGATGTAGCTGCCCAATTTTTCGAAAATAACCAGCGTTTCTTTCCAAAATTTATGGAAAAGTTCTTTGTAGGCTTCGCTTCCTTCCGTCAGTTTTTGGTGGTAAAAATCATTGTAGAGCGACCAATCTCCAAAACCACGCATTTCCTTGATTTCGTGTTGGTGACTGTCTTTGTCAAACAAGGTGCTGGCATCGGGTGGGATTTCTCCCGCCAAAAAATGCAGTTGTGTATTGGGAGCAATTCGTTTGATAGCGCTCGCATATTTACTCATTTCGACTGTCACACCATATACCCCGTAATGGAAGGTAATGAAACCAATTCCATTAGAAATATGGTCTTTGAATCCTTCAAAACTTCCGTCAAAAACGGCTGTTGGAATGACTTTTTCATCACGCAACTTGTCCAAAAACTGACCCAATTCTGACCATGTTTGGATATTGCTTTCCTTTAACTTGCTTAGTGCTGCTTGAAGTCTCATATATCTGCTTGATTTCGCTAGCAAAAGTAAGTTTTTTTAGATAAAAAAGAGGGTATTAACAATTGTCGGACAGCCTATTTACAACAGTTCCCAAAACAAAAACCATTTATGCTAAGTTTATGACTCTTTGACAAAACATATTCTGCCAAACAAATTGCCAAAATCCTTATTATAGCCTTGTCTATAAGTATTAAAAATTTCGGTGTGTCTTCTTTTCGAGAATATCCTTATCTTTGATTGATGGCTGTTCTCAAATACAAATAGTCCTCCTACTTTCTCTTTGTAGTGAAATTTTCAAAACAATTCGAAGCAATTTAGAATGTGAATCAATTCTAAGCCAAAGAGTTTTTGAGTTTGAGTTTTTACTTAGGAATGCTACAAAAATAAATTTGCATTTTTCGGGTTGAACATCCCCCAGCCCCCTTCAAAGGGGGAATAAAGGCTGTAAATTTATTTTTTCCACATTCCTTAGTAACGGTAAAAAAATAACCTGAACAATTTTTTAACTAAC